>NZ_CAJPJE010000033.1:0-26697 GCF_905369875.1 Actinomyces sp. ICM47 | reverse complement strand
CAGCAGCACTGCGGCTCATCGAGCAGACACCCACTCGGCATAGAAGATACCCGCGCCGGTGACAGCGCTGATCGCGGCGATCAGCCAGAAGCGGATGACGATGGTGACTTCCTTCCAGCCCATAAGCTCGAAGTGGTGGTGCAAGGGTGCCATGCGGAAGACCCGCTTACCCGTCGCCTTGAAGACACTGATCTGAATGACGTCGGACAGAACGACTGCCACGAACAGACCACCGACGACGATGGCAAGAAGCTGCGTCTGGGTGAGGATCGACAGGCCGGCCACGGCACCACCGAGAGCCAGGGAACCCGTGTCGCCCATGAAGATCTGCGCGGGGGATGCGTTCCACCACAGGAAGCCGGCGAGCGCACCAATGAGAGCGGCGCAGAAGATCGCCAGGTCCAGCGGGTCACGCGTTGAATAGCAGGCCGCACGGTTCACGTCCGGCTGCGTGCACGCCTGAATACGCTGGAAGTAGGCGATGAAGGTGTAGGCACCGAAGACGAAGATCGACACACCCGCCGCCAGGCCGTCCAGGCCGTCCGTCAGGTTGGTGGCGTTCGACCAGGCCGTGACGATGAGGTTCGTCCAGATGAGGTAGAGGATGACACCGATGGCCATGCCGGCGAATCCGAGAGTCAGCGGCGTCGGACGGGCAAGGGAAATTTCCAGCGTGCCCGCGAGTTCACCGAACTCGTTGGGCCGGATCAGAGTGCCGCCCGCGAACAGGGAGGCGACGGCGACCTGGCCGACGATCTTGCCCGAGGGATGCAGACCCAGCGAGCGCTGACGCATGATCTTGATGCCGTCATCAAGGAGACCAATGGTTCCCAGGCCCACAAAGAGGAAGGCCAGCAGGATGCCCGACCACGAGGGGCCAGC
The DNA here is from genome assembly GCF_905369875.1 of Actinomyces sp. ICM47. Taxonomy (NCBI): domain Bacteria; kingdom Bacillati; phylum Actinomycetota; class Actinomycetes; order Actinomycetales; family Actinomycetaceae; genus Actinomyces; species Actinomyces sp. ICM47. The sequence continues at coordinate 25,815 of NZ_CAJPJE010000033.1, read as the reverse complement.
ACCTGCGACGAGCGCACCAATCAGCCAGGCGACCACGGTCGCCAGGATGATCACAACGCCGCCCATCGTCGGCGTTCCACGCTTCGTCAGGTGCTGCGTCGGCCCATCCTGGCGGATGAACTGGCCGTAGTGATGCAGCACCAGGAAACGGATGAGCAGCGGTGTACCCATCACAGACAGCGCCATCGCGATGATGAACGCAGCGATAAGACCAATCACCGGGTCATTCCCTTCTCCCGCAGGATGTCAGCCACCTGCCACGAATGTGAACCAAAAGAACCCTTCACCAGGACGACGGCACCGTCCGCGGCGAATTCCAGAGCCAGGCGGGCTGCGTCGGCAGGATCTTCCGCAACCACACGGTTGGTCACCGCGCTGGCTCCCTCCAGATAGTAGTGCGCGTCGGCACCCAGGCCAATAAGCGTCTCTACGCCCGCCTCGGCAACCATCGTGCCAACCTGCTCGTGCAGAGGCTGAGAGTCCTCCCCCAGCTCGAGCATCTCCCCCAGGACCGCGATCTTCCGGGACTCAGCGCCAATCGATGCGAGCGCGGCAATCCCCGCGCGCATCGAGTCGAGGTTCGCGTTGTAGGAGTCGTCGATGAGAGTGAGCTCGCAGCCATCCACGGCGAGCTCATGCACATCCATGCGGTGGGGACTCAGGGCGCGGGCGTTCGAGAGCACCTTGGCGACGGTCTCCAGGTCCACGCCCAGGGTAAGGGCACCCGCGGCGGCCGCCAGCGCATTGGCCACGTGGTGACGGCCAACAATTGCCAGCGAAACCTCGGCACTGCCTTCAGGCGTCACCAGAGTGAAGGACGCACGATCCGCACGGTCTATGTGCACGTCGCACGCGCGCACATCCGCGCGCTCGTTGCCCGAAGCAGAGAAGCGAACAATCGTGCCAGTCGCCAGAGGCGCCATCGCCTCGACGTTCGGATCGTCGGTATTCAGGATGACAGGCCCGCCGGGGCGGGTGCCCTTGATAAGTTCAGCCTTCGCGGCAGCAACGCCCTCGAAACCACCGAAGCCACCCACGTGGGCGTGGCCCACACACAGCTCGATGGCCACATCCGGGGAAACGATGTCCGTCAGGTACGTGATATGGCCGGGACCCGACGCGCCCATCTCCAGGACCAAGTGTCGCGTCGTCTCGTCAGCCTGCAGGACCGTCAGGGGCAGCCCGACCTCGTTGTTGAACGACAGTTTGGGGGCCACCGTCGGCCCGTCAGCGCTCATGATCTGGAAGAGCAAGTCTTTCGTGGTCGTCTTGCCCACGGACCCCGTCATCGCGATGACGTCCAGCGCCCCAGTGGATCGCAGCGCCTCGACGTGCGCGCGAGCAAGGGCTCCCAGCGCCTCGGTCGAATCCTCGACGACGATCTGTGCCACGGCCTCGTCAACCTCGTGCTCGACGATGACGGCGACCGCTCCGCGCCCCACGGCACCGGCCACGAAGGCATGCCCGTCGGCGCTCTCACCACGGCGCGCGACGTACAGCGACCCCGCCTGCGCCTCACGGGAATCGGTCACCACGCTTCCGGTGACGCCCACGTCGTTTCCCACGAGGCGACCAGAAACCGCCTCAGCAATCCACTGCGCTGATGTCCGCATGCTTCTTCTCCTTCAGGTTCACGGAGTCGTCGGATACAGGGTAGCCGACCCAGACGAGGCCGGAATACCCAAGTTACCAACGGCAGAACGTGCTATGTCACCGAACAGAGGCGCCGACGAATCAGACGACACCGACGCCACCCTCGGATTATAGAGGACCACGGCAATGGCCAGACGCGGAGCATCAACCGGGACGATGCCGGCCGTCGTCGACACAAGGCCTGACAAACCGTCGATAATGGTCTCCGCGGTACCCGTCTTCACGGCGACACGATACCCCGGAACCTTCGAGGCGGCTGCGGTACCCAAGTCATCTTCGACGACGGACTCCATCATGGTCAGCAGCTGCGAGGCAGTCGTCGCCTCCAGGACCTGCACCGGCTGGGTCCCCTCAGGAACCTCGACCGTGCCATCCGCGTTCGTCCACGACTTCACGATGTGCGGCGTAATACGTACGCCACCGTTCGCGATCGTCGCGAGCGCCGACGCCTCCTGAACCGCCGTAATCGCGTACGCCTGACCGAACATCGTCACGTAACGATCACGGCCCTGCCAGTCGTCGGAGCTACGCAGCAGGCCAGCCGACTCACCGGGCAGCTCGATACCCGTCTCCTGGCCAAAGCCGAAGGCACGCATCATCGAATAGCGCTGATCATCCGTCATCGTCTGACCAATCAGCACGGTACCCGTGTTCGACGACTCGGCCAGCACGCCCGTCGCCGTCAGCGTCTCACCACGATGCTCATGGAAGTCTGTGATCGGGCCGCCCGCGTCCGGCATATTCAGCGAGTAGGGAACCTGGAACACGCTGGTCGGCGTAATCGTCCCCTGGTTCAGGGCAGCACCCACAGTAATGAGCTTTCCCACCGAACCCGGCTCAAAGGTGTCCTGTACGGCATGCACCTTCTGCGGGTTGGCATTGTCCGGCTCCTTCGAGTTCGAGTCAGCTATTACCAGAATGTGGCCTGTCGCGACGTCCTCGATAACGACCGTTCCCCAGTCCGCCTGGTGCTTCGCGACACGCGCGTCCAACAGGTCCTGGACCTGATGCTGTAGATCAGCGTGGATCGTCAGCTCCACCGATCCGCCGTTCTTCGGCTCGACCGTGGTGCGCTTGCCGCCCGGCATGACCGCGCCATTGGGAGCGATCTCGAAGGCCTGCGCGCCCGGCGTACCCGTCAGCAGCTGGTCAAACTGAGCTTCCATACCCGACGACCCCTGCCCCTCGGCATTCACCGTACCAATAACGGGGGCCGCGACGTTCCCATTCGGATACTCACGCTCAAAGACCGACTCCCACTCGATACCGTAAATGTCGAGCTTGCGGATCTCTCGGTAGGTCACCGCGTCAACGTTGCGCTTGATGTACTCGTAGGTTGACTCCCCCAGCATCATGCCGCCCAGTTCCGCCTCATCCACGCCCAGGAGAGGGGCGAGCTGGTGGGCGGCCTCGGCCGGGCCACGACCGACCTCGTTACCGTCGTCATCGTAGTGAACGTAGGAGCGAATGTTCACCTGGTTCACCGCAATGTCGTAGGTCTGGATCGAGTTCGCAAGCACGACGCCCGTCGCGTCCGTGATCGACCCGCGCGCTGCGGCAACAGCGGTCGACGACGTGCGCACGCGCTGCCCCTGGGCGGCCAACACCGGCCCTTCAATAATCTGGAGCTGCACTAAACGCACGCCGCATAGACACATCGCGCCGATCAGGATCACGAGGATCCAGCGCGAGCGCGATATAACGCTATCCATAGGCACTGGTGTCTGTCTTACTTCGCGGGGGTCCCGCCTTCAACGGTTCCCGTCTCAAGCGTGATGAAGCCCGAGGCGCCCGCAGGCACCATGCCGTTCGCCTTCGCTGCCTTCTCGAGTTCCGTCGGCGAGGCTTTACGGTCCAGCTCGGCACGCATCGTCCAGGCCTGAGCCTCCAGCTCGTTGAGCTGAAGCTGCTGCTCGCGAATCGCGAAGGATGTCTGAGCCATACGCGTGTTCAGGACCATCGACGCCAGCACGGAGGCCAGCGCGACGGTCACCAGCAGCATGAGGATGGCCATGACTGATCGACGCGGGCGAGTCCCCTCGACGACGTGAAACTCGCGGACCTTCTCACGGCGCAACTCCGGACGTGCCGCGGGGCGGGCTTTGGCGGTTGCTGCACTCATGAGAGATCCTTCCAGTCGCGGATGAGTTGAGCTCCGCGCAGTCGCACGGAAGCAGATCGTGGGTTGTGGTCTTGTTCAGCTCGGTCGGCCCTGCCTGCGCCCTTGGTGAGAAGCCGCAGGCTGGGAGCCATGTCGTCGGGAATTATCGGCAGCCCGGGAGGGGCGGCGCTGCTGGATCCGCGCCGCAGCACATCCTTGACTATTCGATCTTCCAAGCTCTGGTAGGACTCGACGACCAGCCGTCCTCCCACTCGCAAGCTCGCCAGGGCTTTGGGCAGCGCCCGCTCCAAGATCGTAAGCTCGTCGTTCACGGCCACGCGCAGCGCCTGGAACGTGCGCTTGGCGGGGTTACCGCCCGTGCGCCTGGCCGGCGCGGGAATAGCCTCACGAATAGTGTCGACGAGTTCTCCGGTGCGTGTGATCGGCGCTTCGTCCCGACGTCGGATGATCAGTCGCGCGATGCGCGGTGCGAACTTCTCCTCGCCGTAGGTGCGCAAGATACGGATCAGTTCACCTTCCGAGGCCGTGGCCAGCAGGTCCGCTGCGCTGGGTCCGCTCGTGGCGTCCATCCGCATGTCAAGCGGCGCATCCTTGGAATAGGCGAAACCTCGCTCGGCCTCGTCCAGCTGCAGGGACGAGACGCCCAGATCCATGAGGACACCATCCACCCGCGCCCCCACGCCGCACTGGCGCCCCACGGCCTCGTCAATGCAGTCGTAGGTCGCGTGCACCGCGCGGAAGCGATCCCCGAAGCGCTCGAGGCGGGCCGAGGCCAGGTCAATAGCCTGCGGGTCCCGGTCGATGCCGATGACGGTCAGTTCGGGGAATCTTTCGAGCGCGCCCTCCGTGTGCCCGCCCATGCCCAGGGTGGCGTCGACCAGGACCGCACCGGGTCCCTCAATCGCGGGGGCGAGCATGTCGAGGCACTCGGCGAGAAGGACCGGGACGTGACGCTCGGCGGCGGGGCGGCCGAGATCAGAGTGGCGCGACGAATCGCGCACCGTCTCAGGTGCATCAGTCATGTCGCGCCTCCTTCCACGCTCACTCGTGTTTGATCCGTCCACCCAGGTCCCCCACCGTGCTCCGCCATCGGGGAAGTGATGTCGGAACAGCGGGCGGAGACCTCGGAGTACGGGTCAGAACATCCCGGGGATAATTTCTTCTGCTGTATTGGAGAACACCTCCTCCTGGACCGCGAGATACTCGCGCCAGGCCGAGGCATTCCATATTTCTGCTCGCGATCCCGCGCCGATGACGGCGAGTTCGCGATCCAGACCGGCGTACGCACGCAGATCTGCCGGGACGCTAATGCGTCCCTGTTTGTCAGGAACTTCCTTATAGGCTCCCGAGAGCATCACGCGGATCCAGTCGCGGGCCTGCTTGGAGGTCAGGGGGGCGCGACGCAGCTCCTCGGTCATACTCTCGAATTCCGCGGCGGGGAATGCATAGATGCAGTGCTCTTGTCCGCGAGTGAGGACAATCCCGCCCTGCATGTCTTCGCGAAATCGCGCGGGCAGAAACATGCGCCCTTTGTCGTCGAGCTTGGGTTCATACGTGCCAAGGAACATGTCACCGCCTTCCCCTGTTCGGAACTTTCCCCCACTTTAACCCACTTCTCACCATATTTACGGAGAAAGCTGCGGCGTGGTGCGCAATACTGTACGTCTTTTTGGCGAGTTTGCAACGAAAAGAAGTCGTGGAGAAAAGTGGGGAAATATATGACACATATCATGACGCGCGTGACCGGAGCGACACAGTCCTAACAAACCCCAAAACTGATCTTGTGGCGATTATTCAGCTCTCGGGGACGAGGCCGAGGTTTAACGACAGGGAACTGAGCTATCTCGGGGAGGAAAGTGGAGCTGCCCCGGGGAGCGCAGTGGGGAGCGGGATGGAGCGGCCCCGGGGAGCGCAGTGGGGAGCGCGGTGGGGCCTGCTCCCCACGCAGCGCGAAGCGGGGGTGCGCGCCGCGCTCCCCCGCTCTTTCTTGCCGTGTCGGTCGACTCAGTCGTCGTTCTTACGGTCGTCCCAGCGACGCTCCTGATCCTGGATGAACGAATCCCAGCCGCCGCTCTCGTTGGTCTTCTTTTGCTTGGGGACACGGGAGCGGTCAGAGGACTCCGACCCCGGGCGAGACAGCGCGTACAAAATCCCGGCGACGGTGAGGGCGAAGCCCGCGACGCCCAAGAGGATCGAGATGATCGAGTAGCCCAGCGAGACTGCGACGACCAGGACGACCATGCCCAGGACGGCCCCAGCGAAACCGAGAGCAATGCGACGAGGGGTCCTCGGTCCTCGGGCGGACTCGTTGTCATCTTCGTCGAGGGTCGGGGAAGACATCTGCGAGGCCAACGCGGGATCTTCCTCGCGCAGAGACGCTTCCATCTGCTCGAGGATCTTCTTCTCATACTCGGTGAGAGCCATTGCCTGCCCCTTTCGGACGATTACTGTTTCAAGCTTAGCGTGCACCCGGTGCCTGCGACGAACCGGCTCACAGGAGCGTCCCCTGCTCGCCACTGCCCCGCGCGTCACCGCCCTGTCGGGCCGATGCCTCGGCACTGCGAGAACCCTGACCATCCTGTGCAGCGTCACCGCCGAACGAACGGCGAGCAGGAACCTGAGTGCCCAGAAGGGTCGCGGGTGCCAGGGCACTGGCACCGAACTTGGAGCGAATCTGATCCATCGCACGCTCGGAGGCCGCTGGTTTTTCGTCTCGGTCCAGGGTCACGGCGACGCCGCCGGAGCGGGACTGCAATCCCTCGACGCGCACGCCGAACAGGCGCACTCCCCCGATGGGCATATCCTCCCGAGCAAACAGAGACTGCGCAGCGCGGGCGATATCGCGGCCGGTGTCGGTGGGTGCGATCAGGCTGATGCTGCGCGTGATCGTATGAAAGTCAGCGCCACGCATCTTGATGCCGACGGTCCATCCCACGACCCCGCCGGAGCGCAGCCTGCGCGCGCAGTCATGGGAGGCAGCCAGGATGAAGTGCTCGATCTGCGTCCGCGAGCGCACGTCGTCTTCGAAGGTGCGTTCCATGCCGATGGATTTTTCGGGGCGAGAGGTTGATACGGCGCGTGGGTCGATGCCCCAGGATAGGTCGTGGAGGTGGTGGGCTGATGCAACGCCGAGGAGCTTGGTGAGGCGGGTGATGGGCGTGTGTGCGAGGTCGCCAATGGTGTCGATGCCTTCTCGGTCGAGGATGGCACCGATCCTTCCGCCGACTCCCCAGAGGGCACCGACGGGGAGGCCGTGCAGGAACTCGACTGCCGCGTCCTTAGGGATGAGGAGGAGGCCGTCTGGTTTGGCGTGCGAGGAGGCGATTTTGGCGACGGATTTGGTGGCGGCGATGCCCACGGATGCGGGTAGGCCGACGGCCTCGCGGATGCGGGTGCGGATGAGGCGGGCGATGTGGGTGGGTGAGCCGAGACGACGGCGTGAACCGGCTACGTCGAGGAATGCTTCGTCGATGGAGACTTGTTCGAGGGCGGGCGTGATTGTCGCGAGGATCCCCATGACCTGGTGGGAGTAGTGCCGGTAGAGGGCGTGGTTGCCGGGGATGAACGCGGCTGTGGGGCACAGGGCGCGGGCGCGTGAGGTGGGCATGCCGGCGCGTACGCCGAGGGCGCGGGCTTCGTAGGTGGCGGATGTGACGACGCCGCGGCCGGAGGTGCCGCCGACGACGATGGGGCGTCCGATCAGGGAGGGGTCTTCGCGCATCTCGACCTGTGCGAAGAAAGAGTCCATGTCGACGTGGAGGATCGGGGTGGCGGAGTCGTCGGATCCCCAGTCGCGTTTGGCGCGCGCGTCCCTGGGAGCGTTTGACATGTCACCTCCTGAAGCAGCGAGCGTAATCCCGTGGTTACAGTGTCCACCATGGCACGCTTATCTTCGTCACGCGACATCTCCTTCGAGACGGATACCGGGGCGGCGCGTATCCGTTGGGATGGTCCGCGCGCGACGCTGTTTTTGGACGGGGTTGAGTCTTCGGCGGTGGATACGTCGGATCCGACCTACCTGGAGTTTGAGTACATGCAGCACATGAGCGCGGTTGTGCGCGCGGTGTGGGGTGCGCAGGATCGTTTCCGTGCGCTGCATGTGGGTGGCGCGGCGTGTGCTCTGGCGTGCGCGTGGTCGGCCTCGTACCCGTCCTCCCGACACGTGGCCGTGGAGGTGGATCGGCTTTTGGCCGAGCAGGTGCGCGAGCATTTCCCGATCCCGAAGGCCCCGCAGGTGAAGATCCGCGTGGGTGATGGCCGCTCGGTTGTGGAGGCGACGCGCGAGGGTTCTGTTGATGTGATCGTGCGCGATGCGTTTGCCTCGGGTGTGACGCCTGCTCACCTGCGTACGCTCGAGTGCGCTCGGCTTGTTCGTCGCGCGTTGACGGGCAGGGGCGTGTACCTGGTGAATTGCGCGCACGGGGGCGCGGCTAACGCCCGCCAGGACGTGGCGGCGCTGCAGGAGGTCTTTCCCTTCGTCGCCTCGATTCAGGACCCGAAGGTGGGCCGCAGCGGTCGGCGCGGCAATGTGGTTGCCGTGGCGTGCAATGAGGGAGTCGTGAACGTGGATGACATCGACCGGGCTCTGCGCATGCTGGCCTTGCCCGCGCGCATCACGAGGCCTCGCGAGCTGGAGCGTTGGGTGGCGGGGTGCCCCGCACTCACGGACAAGCAGATCGGCTATCCCCCGGCTCACTGACGAGGCCTACCCCGTTCGCCGATCGGCATCCCGGGCACGTGGAACCGTGAGCACGACACGAGGATGCCCAGGGGTACCGCCTGCGATTGCCCTGACGCTCAGGCGCGATGACGCGGCGTGGCGGGGCCGGGGCCTTTGCCCTTGCGGCGAGCTTCGACGCGGGCGAGCACATCTTCGAGGGTGTCAGGCTTGGAAGGGGTCCCCGAGTCATCGACGCGGGACGCGCGCTGAAAGGATTCCAGCTCTTCGGCCTTAGCGCGGGAGACCTGCGCCAGATAGGCCTCGATGACGTCGCCGATATCCTTGGTGGACTTATCCTCATCCCGGGCTGCGGCAGGCTTAGCCATGCCGGCCAGCGGGATCGCGCCGTCCCCGCCGCTCCACGCATCGAAGTGTTCCTCGAGGTTAGAGACGGTGTGGGAAATCTCGGGGTTGGATTCGACGAGCTTCTCGATATTCTCCTGGTCCTGCGCAGCGCCCTGTTCGAGGTCGCCAACGGGCAGGGACAGGTCCGCGAACTTCGCGAACGAGGTGAGCAGCGCCGAAGAGGCCGCCGGATAGCCGGTGTCCGACATGTAGTACGGGACGGCACCGAGCAGCGCGAGTCCACCAATGCCTCGTTGACCCAGACGGATCTGCACGAAGGTGGACAGGGGCGCGGGGAACTGCATGTGGTTCGCGATCTTGGTTCCGCCCGCAGGCAGCAGGGAGGCATCAGTCGCCTGGACATGGACGGGGGTCGGCCGCGTGTGGGGGACGCCGGAGGGCACGCCGTGCAGCGAGAAAGTGATCTCGACGCCCGCGCGCTCGCAAATGCCGTTGATAGCGTTCGTGAAGGACTCCCAGTGTGAGTCCGGCTCGGCACCGTGCAGGACCAGGATCGGGTTACCCATGTCGTCCTCCACCAGGTCGAGGACGGTTTCGGGCATCACCATGTCCGGGGACGACACCCAGTCATTGACGGTTACGATCGGCCGGTGGGACCGATAGTCCATGAGCGCGTCGGCGTCGAAGGTCGCAACGCGTTCATTGTGCAGGGAGCGCAGCATCTGCCCAATCGCCAGGCGTCCGGCGGCACCTGCGTCAATCGCCCCATCGAAATGGATGAGGAGAATCTTGGCCTTCGCGCCTGCGGCGGGCCCGTCCTTGTAAAGGTCGGTCGCGGTGATGCTCACGTCATCCTCCTCATGCTCGATCTAACGCCTCGTGTCTAACGTACCCGCGTGGCCCCCCTCGCGTCATGCGGGGACGCGTTTTGAGCTGGGGGCGTAGGGCAGCGATTCGAATATCGGCTGCTCACAGCATAACGACGAAAAGTGAGCGACAATAGAAGGCCACCAAAATCGAGGAGGACCCATGACTACGGGCGCACGCCAGCACTCACACGCGGATCTTCCGTTGCCCGAACAGGACTTCGTCGACGCCGCCTACGAGCGCCTGGACGCTCTGCGCGCTTCCTATCGGGACCGCCAGGGCCGCGTCCATTCGACGCACGGGGTCGGCAACGCGCAAGCCTGGACGGAGCGCGAGGCCCTGTCCGCGCATCTGGGTGAGATGGCGGCACGCCTCGAGGGCGTGGAGGAGCGTCTCGTGTTCGGCCGACTCGACATGGTGGACGCCTCGACGCGCCACGTGGGTCGCCTATCGCTGTCGCGTGAGGACGGCACTCCCCTGCTCGTGGACTGGCGCGCCCCAGCCGCGCGCCCTTTCTATCAAGCGACGTCGGCCGAACCAGACGGCGTCGTGCGTCGGCGCCACATTTCGACCCGAAACCGGCGCGTGACTGCCCTGGAGGACGAACTCCTCGACGCCTCGGGTGCCGAGGGCCTGGAACTGCAGGGCGAGGGCGCTCTCATGCATGCCCTGAGCGAGGCGCGCGACGGCCGCATGGGCGACATCGTCGCCACCATCCAGTCTGAGCAGGACCGCATCATCCGCGCCTCCGACAAAGGCCTCCTGGTCGTCCAGGGCGGTCCAGGCACCGGCAAGACTGCGGTCGCACTGCACCGCATCGCCTACCTGCTGTATGCGCACCGCGAGCGCCTGGAACGCTCGGGTGTCCTCCTGGTGGGGCCTTCGCGTCTGTTCCTGCGCTACATTGAGCAGGTTCTTCCGTCCCTGGGTGAAACCGGCGTCGTATCGGTGACGATGGGAGACCTCGTGCCGGGCGTGCACGCGCGTGCGTCTGAGGACGAGGCCGTGGCTCGGATTAAGGGACTGCCGGCGTGGGCGGCGATCATTAAGGAGGCGGTGCGTCAGCTCGCGAAGCTCCCCAAGGAGGATCAGGAGCTGCGCGTGTGGAACCGGACGGTGACGCTGACGCAAGCGGACGTCGAAGGGGCGCGTCGGCGCGCCAAGCGTTCGGGGCGCCCGCACAACGTGGCGCGCGAGTTCTTCGCACGCGAACTCATGGACGTGCTGGCGCTGCGTCTGGCGCGCGAGGCCGGGGACGCGGACTCGGAAGGCCACGTCGATCCCGATGTCAAGCGCTCGTGGCTCATCGAGATCCGTGACTCGGTGGATTGCCGCCGTGCAATCAACACGGCGTGGATGCCGACCAGCGCGCAGACGCTGCTGCGTCGCCTGTATGCCCGCCCGGAGGTGCTGGCGTCCGCGAATCGGCGTGCGAAGTCCCCTCTGCGGCCCGACGAGCTGGCCCTCCTCGTACGCCCGCGCTCAGCACCTTGGACGATCTCAGATGTTCCGATCCTGGACGAGTGCGAGGAACTCCTGGGGCCCATGCCGACCACGTCGGCACCCACGCAGAAGGCGGACGCGGCCGAGATCGAGCGTGCGCGCGCCGCGATTGAGGGGCAAAACCTCGGTGGCGGCATCGTCACCGCGCAGATGCTCGCCGAGCATACGGCCGTCCAGGAAACGTGGACTCCCCTGGCCGAGCGTGCGGCCAAGGACCGTGCGTGGGCGTACGGCCACATTGTGGTCGACGAGGCGCAGGAGCTCTCCCCCATGGCGTGGCGTGCGTTGCTGCGCCGCTGCCCGTCTCGCTCCTTCACGGTCGTCGGCGACCTCGATCAGCGCCGCGGCTCAAAGCGTCCCGGCTCGTGGGAGAAGGCTCTGGGTTCCGCGGCCCGAGCCTTCGCCGCCGAGTATGCGCTCACCGTGTCGTACCGTACCCCCGCGACGCTCACGACCCTCGCTGAGGGCGTCGTGGCACGTGCGGGGGCACCCGTCCTCTACCCTATGACCGCCGTGCGCGACGTCGAGGGTTGCTACCGCGTCACCCACGTGGAGGCACCCGAGGATGCCACGGCCTCGTCCCGAAGCACCGATCCCCTGTGGGAGGCCGCGCGCCAGGCCCAGCGGATCGCCGAGGAACGCCTTGACCGTGAGGCGGGTGCTTCCCGCGGACGCGTCGCCATCATCGTCGGCGCGCAGCGCGCCCGCGCGTGGGGGGCCGACGTGGACGGGGAGACCGCCCTGTCCGAGCGCGTCGCCCTGCTGTCCGCCAATGCGTCAAAGGGGCTCGAGTTTGACTCCGTCGTCCTCGTGGAACCCGGTGAGATCATGAGCGACGGCATCGGCGACCTGTTTGTCGCCCTCACGCGCGCCACCCACGACGTCCACGTCGTCCACGCCAGCCCGCTGCCCGCCGGCATGGAAGAGTGGTAATCAGTGACCACACAGTGACAACGGCGTACTAACTGCGCTTTCATCTGCCATGATGGAGTCATGACACGAGCATTACTCTTGGAAAATCCTCACTCAATCGCCGACGACATCTTCGCGAAGTTTGGCATTGAGGTCACCCGCGTGACGGGTGCCCTGTCCGAGGACGACCTGATTGACGCGCTCGACGGCGTGGACTACCTGGGCCTGCGCTCCAAGACCGAGGTCACCGAGCGCGTGCTGCGCGCACGCCCGAACCTGAAGGCCATCGGTGCCTTCTGCATCGGCACCAACCAGATCGACCTGGCCACGGCCACCGAGATGGGCATCGCCGTGTTCAACGCCCCCTACTCCAACACGCGCTCCGTCGTCGAGCTAGCCATCGGCGAGATCATCGACCTGTCGCGCCGCGTGACCGTCAAGAACTCGCGCCTGCACCGCGGCGTGTGGGACAAGAGCGCCGACGGTGCTCACGAGGTGCGCGGGCACACCCTCGGCATCATCGGCTACGGCAACATCGGCACGCAGCTCTCCGTCCTCGCCGAGGCCATGGGCCTCAACGTCATCTTCTACGACGCCGCCGAGCGCCTCGCCCTGGGCAACGCCACACAGATGCCCACCATGGAGGCCGTGCTGCGCGAAGCCGACATCATCTCCGTACACGTGGACGGCCAAGAGTCCAACACCAACCTGATCGGTCGCACCGAATTCGAGCTCATGAAACCCGGTGCCCTGTTCATCAACCTCTCGCGCGGACACGTCGTCGACGTGGACGCCCTGCACGCCGCACTCGTCTCCGGCCACCTCGGTGGTGCAGCCATTGACGTGTTCCCGGAGGAGCCACGCGCCAACGGCGACCCCTTCACATCCCCCTTGGCCACCCTCGACAACGTCATCCTCACCCCCCACATCGGCGGATCCACTGAGGAAGCGCAGTACGACATCGGCCGATTCGTCGCCGCGAAGATCGGCGAGTACCAAGCCAGCGGCTCGACCGACATGAGTGTCAACCTGCCGAACCTGACGATGAACATCGGCAAGCGCTCACGCTACCGCGTGCGCCTCATCCACCGCAATGTGCCCGGCGTCATGGCGCGCGTCAACCAGATCTTCGCCTCCTCCGAGGCCAACGTCGACGCGCAGATTCTGGCCACCATGGACGAGGTCGGCTACGTGCTCACCGACATCTCAGCGGGTCTGGGACGCGAGGCCCTCGAAGAGCTGAGCCACCTGCCCGAGACCATCCGACTGATTGCGACTCCGCTGTAAAGACTGTCACGTTCGTCGCGTTGCCAGCTGGTCAAATGCGGCCCTAACTTACGGTATCGTAGGGGCAGCATCACCGAAGGAGCACAGATGGATCTGACGTCACGGCTGCGAGCGTTCTACGCGCCCGGGGTCGCCTACGAAATCGCAACTCCGGATCAACCGATCCCAAACATGGTCCTGGAGGTCGCCTCCCGCTACCCCACTCGCGCAGCCATCGACTTTTTCGCCCGTCAGCTCAGCTACTCCGAGCTGGCCCAGGACATGCGTCGATGCGCGGGCGCGCTGCATCAGGCGGGCGTACGCCCCGGCGACCGTGTCGCCCTCGTCATGCCGAATTGTCCTCAGCATGCGGTCGCCGTCCTCGGCACGATGCTACTGGGGGCCATCGTCGTCGAACACAACCCCCTAGCTCCCTCGGGCGAACTCCAGAACGAATACAAGCGCCACGGTGCCCGCGTCACCATCGCCTGGTCCAAGACCCTGGAGAAGCTCACCTTCCTCGGACGAGGCCACACCACCTTCTCCGTGGACCTGGCCAGCGCACTACCCGCGGCCTCACGCCTGGCGCTCAAGCTGCCGTTGAAGGCGGCGCGCGAGAAGCGCGATCAACTCGGCAGCCCGCGCCCGGCGTGGGCACGCTCGTGGACGCGCGCAATGCGCGCCGCGAGGCCGTGGGAGGGCCCCTGCGCCTCCTCCGTGGAGGACATCGCCCTCCTCATCCACACCGGCGGCACGACGGGCATACCGAAGGCGGCCGCGCTCACGCACGCGAATCTACAAGACAACGTGGAACAGTGCATTGCGTGGGTATCCGTCCTCCACGAGGGTGCCGAGGTCTTCTACTGCATCCTCCCCCTCTTCCACGCCTTCGGTTTCACGGCGAGCTTCCTGGCTGGCCTGCGCCTGGGCGCGACCATCGCCATGTTCCCGAAGTTCGACACGACGCTCGTGCTCGCCGCCCAGCGCCGCCTCCCCTGCACGTTCTTCCTGGGCGTTCCCCCCATGTACGAACGCCTTCTGGCAGCAGCCGAAGGCACGGACGCCGACCTATCTTCCATCCATTTCTCCCTGTCCGGCGCGATGCCTCTGTCGGCACCGCTAGCCCAGAAATGGGAGGAAGCGACCGGCGGTCTCATGATCGAGGGCTATGGCATGACCGAGGCCTCTCCGGTCCTCCTCGGCTCACCCTTGGCTTCCTCGCGCGCACGCGGGGCGCTCGGTCTGCCTTTCCCCTCCACACGCGTGCGTATCGTCGATCCCGAGAATCCCACCCGCGACGTTGCCGACGGCGACGTCGGCGAGCTCATTGCATCGGGCCCTCAGGTCTTTTCCGGCTACTGGAACCAGGACGACGAAACCGCCGAAGTCTTCACCTCCGACGGCTGGCTGCGCACGGGCGACCTAGTCCAGGTGCGCGACGGTTTCATCTACATGGCGGACCGCCGCAAGGAGATGATCAATTCCTCCGGTTTCAACGTCTACCCCTCCCAGGTGGAGGATGCCGTGCGCTCCATGCCGGGCGTGGCTGACGTCGCCGCCGTCGGCGTGCCCGCTGGAGAGAGAGGTGAAGACGTTGTCGCCGCCATCGTTCTCGAGGCCGGTGCCTCGGTAACGCTCGCTGAGCTGCGCAAGTGGGCTGAAAAATCTCTCGCCCACTACGCGCTGCCCCGCCAGATCGTCGTCATGAGCGAGCTGCCGCGCTCGCAGCTGGGCAAGGTCATGCGCAAGAAGGTACGCGAGCAGATCATGGGCGCGCAGGCAGCCGCGACCGAGGCCGTCGCCGGGGCACGCGAGGCCATGTCTGAAGCCATGGCCGGAGCGCGCGACACGATGTCCGAAAAGGTCGCCGTCGTCCGTGAATCCATGTCCGAGGCCATGGCCGGGGCACGCGAATCGGTGGCCGAAGCGTCGAGCGAAGCCATGCGCCGCCTGACCACGACAACGAGCGACCGCACCAATCAGGATGAGAAGTAGGCCTCGTTCATCGCAGCACTGATGAGACGCCAGCAGGGCGTGGGGCGCGGGCGCTACTCGTCTCCGAGCAGCGCCTGCCCCGAAGTGCGCTTGCGGCTAGCACGAGGCTTGCGCGTCTTCTTCGAGGCCACCGGCGTCTGCTCAGGAGATGCAGTCTCGCCCGCCTGCGAGCGTTCACGCAGCGCTTGAATGGCCTCCTCGAAGTCCTCGAGGGTGTCGAAGGCCCGGTACACGGAAGCAAAGCGCAGGTAAGCGATGACATCGAGGTCACGCAAGAACGGCAGGATAGCCTTGCCAACCTCGTTCGTGGAGACGTTGGAGACACCGGTGGAGCGCAGCTGCTCCTCCACCTGCTGGGCGAGGATCGCGAGCTGATCGTCGGAGACAGGCCTGCCCTGGCATGCCTTTTTCACGCCGGACACGACCTTGTTGCGCGAGAAGGATTCGACCACACCGGAACGCTTCACGACCTGGAACGACGATGTCTCCAGAGTTGTGAAACGCTTCTTGCAGTGCGTGCACTCGCGACGGCGCCGGATCGAGGCACCGTCATCGGCGATGCGCGTATCGACGACGCGCGAGTCAGGGTTATGACAGAAAGGGCAGTGCACCCCTCAACGGTACACGCTCACCCCCTCCCATGTCCCAGGAGTCCCACGCTCACCCCTATCGAACCGGCACGACGACACGCTGCCCGGGATGGATGGCACCACTGATGTCGTTAAGGCGTTCGATATCCGCGACAATCTCTTCGAGCGGACGCTCACTGCGAACGTTTTGAGCCATCGACCAAACGGAGTCCCCACTGACGGCAGCCTTCATGACGGTCGGACCGTCATAGGTATCGGGCTGGAGGGCCAGTCCCAGGGTGCCCGCACCTACGGAAAGCGCGAGGGTAGCGAAAGCGCCTGCAACCATGCCCCGGCGCGAAGGCTTCTCACGTCGACGAGGAGGCGCAGGAGGTCGCAGGAAAGCGGGATCGTCCGCCCGCTGTGCCTCGATGCGCCGTCGGACGGACGGGGCAGACGCAATGTCACGAACCGTCGCCAGGGGTGTATCCTGCGCCGGGCGTATCGGCGTGCGACGCACGGGGAAGGAGACAGCAGGCGTGGGAGAGTACGAAACACTCATGACAACCTCCAAACAATGGTATCGAACATATGTTCGACGAACACCTGTACGATAGCATGCGCTGCCGTGAATGTCGAGATCCACTCGAACATATGTTTCTGCGCGTTGTCGGCTTAAAATTGATGTATCCAGTGGACGGCCACCCATGCACATGTGCGTCCACACCCACGAAGGAGGGACCATGAGCGAGCGAGCGATCAGTGAGCGACACCGCGCGATCCTGCGCGTTATCAACGACAAGCTGACCTCCAGCGGCTTCCCGCCCTCTGTGCGAGAGATCGCATCCGCTGTCGGGCTGGCTTCACCCTCGACTGTCAAACACCACCTTGATGCTCTCGAATCCTCGGGCTACCTCGCGCGCGAACCCGGGCTGCCGCGCGCCCTCGACCTGACAGACAAGGCGCGGCGCGCGCTCGGCGTCGCCCTGCCTGGTCCGGCCTCGTCCCCTATCGTGCCCATCGAAATTCCGATGTCCCACGTGGAGGAGGAGGGCAGCGCCATCCCGCTCGTCGGCCGTATTGCCGCGGGTTCTCCCATCACCGCCGAGCAGCACATCGAAGAGGTTTTCCGCCTGCCCACCTCCATGACGGGTCACGGCGACCTCTTCATGCTCGAGGTCTCCGGCCAATCCATGATCGACGCGGGTATCTTCGACGGAGACTACGTCGTCATCCGCGCCCAAAACGACGCCAGCAACGGCGAGTTCGTGGCAGCCATGATCGACGGCGAGGCCACCGTGAAAGAGCTGTCGATCACGGATGGACACGTGTGGCTGTTGCCCCACAACAAGGACTACTCCCCCATCCCCGGCGACGAGGCCACCATCCTCGGCAAGGTCGTCACCGTCATCCGATCCCTCTGATTCGCCGCTCATAGTAATGGTGCCGACCCCGCGGGGTCGGCACCATTGACGTCGTTATGACAGGAACAGGATCAGAAGCCCAGGTCGCGGGCCACCTGGCGCAGACGCTCCGCCGAGGCGGTCAGGCCGTCACGCTCGTTGAGGGTCAGCGGCGGGTTCAGGACACGTCCGGCACCGTCGCGGCCCACGATGGTCGGGGCCGCCATGACGACGTCCGAAATGCCTTCCCAGTCCTCAAGCAGCGTCGAGATGGTCAGGACGCGCTGCTCGTCGCGCAGGACCGCGCCGGCGATGTTCGCGGCGGACAGGCCGATCGCGTAGTTAGTCGCGCCCTTGCCCTCGATGATCTTGTAGGCGCTCTGGACGACTTCCTGAGCGATGGAGTTGCGCAGAGCGGAGTCGAAGACCGCGCCGGACAGGGTCGGACCCCACTGGGAGAGCGGAACGTTGCCGATCTCGGCGCTGGACCACAGGGCGACCTCGGAATCACCGTGCTCGCCGGCAACGTACGCGTGGATATTCTGGGTTGCCACGCCGGTCTCGCGCGAAACCAGGTAGCGCAGACGAGAGGTGTCGAGCACCGTGCCCGAACCGAAGACCTGGTTGCGGGGCAGGCCGGTCAGCTTCAGGGCCACGTAGGTGACGACATCCACCGGGTTGGTGACGAACATGAAACGGGCATCGGGTGCCACGTTCTGCAGGTTCGGAACGATCTTCTTCATGAGGTTGACGGTCGAGCCAGCCAGCTCTAGGCGGGACTGCCCGGGCTGCTGCTTCGCGCCGGCCGTCACGATGATGAGGTCAGCACCGCGAACGATTTCGACGTCATCGGAACCCTCAATGGATCCGGCGGGGGTGAACTGAATGCCGTGAGCCATGTCGAGGGCCTCGGCCTCGACCTTAGGCTTATTAATGTCTTGAAGGACGATCGAACGAGCGTCACCGCGCATCGCACACGCGTAAGCGACGGCCGTACCAACGGCACCGGCACCGATGATGGCAATCTTCGAAGGACGTCCAGAGGACTTTGAGGGGTACAGGGTCTGCGCTTTGTTTTCCACGTGTCTCTCCTAGTGTGAGCAGGCGTTTCCCTTGCTACAGGTCACGGGACGCCTAATGGTTAATTTACACGACTTTTCACGTGTTGAAAACCACTCTCCACCTACTGACCTTCTGCTTTGCTCAGACGCCGAAGCGCGCCGCGAACGACACGCGGGTCCGTGGTCGGCCACATCTGCGGAAGCGAGCGCATGATGAAGGATCCGTAGCGTTTTGTCACCACCCGAGGGTCGAGGATCGCGACGACGCCGCGGTCGGTCGTCGAGCGCAGGAGACGCCCTGCTCCCTGGGCCATCATGAGGGCGGCGTGGGTGAGGGACACGGACATGAAACCGTTGCCGCCGCGGCGCTCCACGTCCATTGATCGGGCGCGCGAGACCGGATCGTCGGGGCGCGGGAAGGGGATCTTGTCGATAACGACGAGGCGGCACGCGTCCCCGGCAACATCGACGCCCTGCCACAGGGACATGGTCCCCACCAGGCACGAGTCACGTTCGTCGCGGAAATGCTGGATCAGCTGGGCAAGGGTTTCTTCACCCTGCAAGTAGACCGTCAGATCGGTTCGTTCGCGCAGCGCCTGAGCTCCGGCGTTCGCCCCACGCCGCGAGGCGAAGAGAGCCAGCATCCCTCCGCCCGAGGCCTGGGCGAGGTCAACGAGTTCGTCGAGCAGTTGCTCGGAAGGACCGTCGCGCCCAGGTAGGGGCAGGTGGGTTGCCACGTATTGGATGCCCTGACGGGCGTGGTCGAAGGGAGAACCTACGTCAATGCCGTGCCAGGGCACGCCGGAAACCGCCATACCGGTGGCGGCAGCCATGACATCGAAGTTGCCACCGAGGGCCAGCGTCGCCGAGGTGAGGATCGCACCCCGCTCGCCGATGCCAACGCCGCCGATTGCTGCGGACACGTCGAGGGGTCCCACCGTCAGCCGAGCGTTGTCGGACTCGTCCTTCGTGATGTAGGTGATCGACTGATCGGGGTCGCGCCCCCACGCGTCGAGCGCGCCGATCAGCTCGTCGACGGCCGCGCGTGCCAGGAGCTTGGCGGCGGGTTCTCCCTGCGTCTCGGACACCTCGTGGCTGGCGCGGCGCGCGGCGTCGTCGAGGATGAGCATCGCGTCGACCAGCGCCCCCGGCCTGTACTCCAGCAAGCCCTCCTGCAAAGGTGCCATCGCCGCGCCCAGCCCGGCCCCGGCCTCGTCCAGGTCGGTGGAGTCGATGGACAGGTTTGAGCGCAGGGAGCGAGCCACGCGGCTCACGCGTGCCACCGTCAGGTCGGCCGCGGCCTGGGAGCGGACGCGGTCGGCCAGCTCGTGGGCCTCGTCGACGACGACGGCGTCGTACTCGCCAAAGAACTCGCCCTCGCCGCATGCGTTGATGCCAAAAAGGGAGTGATTCGTCACGACAACGTCGGCTTCAGATGCTTCCAATCGGGCTGCCTGGGCGAAGCATTCGTCGATGAGTGGGCAGTGTTTACCCAGGCACTCAGGCTTGGCGACCGACGCGTGATGCCAGGCACGATCCGAGACGCCGGGCACCAGGTCGTCACGGTCCCCCGTCGTGGTGTCACCGACCCACTCACGGATACGCAGGATCTCCTTGCCGAGCTCACCCGTCGGGCCGACGCTCATGTCTCGGTCATCGAACAGGGTTCCCTCGGTGGGATACCCGCCGTCCAGCTTGTGCAGGCACGCGTAGTTCGACCATCCCTTGAGCACCGCAACCTTCAGGCGCACGCCCGTTGCCGAGGCGACCGCGTCGACGGCGACCGGCGCGTCCTTGACCAGGATCTGACGCTGGAGGGCCAGCGTCGCCGTCGAAACAACCCCGCGCACTCCATTGGTCGCGCAGTGCGTCAGCAGGGGCACGAGGTAGCCCAGCGACTTACCCGTGCCGGTGCCCGCCTGGACCAGCAGGTGCTCGCGGTCCTCGAGCGCGGCGGCACCCTCAGCGACCATCGAGGCCTGTCCCTCGCGCGCGGTTCCGCCCATGCCAGCGACAACCGTGTCGAGGACACGGCACGATGCCTCGACCAGGCCCTCGTTCATTGCCCGCTCCCCGCCGGGTCGCCCACGGTTCCACCCACCGTCTCACGAGCGATGAGCGCGGCCAGGGCCTCGTCGACGCGGGCCACGATCCGGGTTCCTGTCTCCACGTACTCCTCGCGGTCGACCTCGCCCTCCTCGTGGATGCGGTGGACGAGCGAACCCGCCGAATACGGCAGGATCGCATCGATGGCTACACGGGGCCGCGGCAGCATGTCCTCCAAGGCGGCGCGCAGCGCGTCCACGCCCCAACCCGTATGGGCGCTGAGCGGCACCGCGCCGGGGAACACCGTGCGCAGCAGGGCAATCTGCTCGGGCGAGGCCAGGTCCGCCTTGTTCAGGGCAATCAACTCGGGGATGTCCGAGGCCCCCTCGATCGTGTCGATGACCGCGCGCACGGCCTGCACCTGGGAGACCGGGTCGGGGTGGGCGGCGTCCACGACGTGCAGGATCACATCCGCCTGGCCGACCTCCTCCAGGGTCGAGCGGAAGGCCTCGACCAGCTGGGTGGGCAGGTTGCGCACGAAGCCGACCGTGTCGGTGAGCGTATACTCGCGCCCGTCGGCGGCGCGAGCCCGGCGCACGGTCGGGTCGAGGGTCGCGAAGAGCGCGTCCTGGACGAGGACGCCCGCGTCCGTCAGACGGTTCAGCAGCGTCGACTTGCCGGCGTTCGTGTACCCGGCGATGGCCACCGAGGGCACTGCCCCGCGGCGGCGCGAATTGCGCTGCGTGCGGCGGGCGGGTTCCATGCGCGCGATGTCCGCGCGCAGCTTCGCCATGCGAGTGCGGATGCGGCGACGGTCCAGCTCGATCTTGGTCTCACCGGGGCCGCGAGAGCCGATACCCGCGCCGCCCGCGACGCGGCCACCGGCCTGACGGGACATGGACTCGCCCCAGCCGCGCAGACGCGGCAGCAGGTACTCAAGCTGGGCCAGCTCCACCTGCGCCTTGCCCTCACGAGACTTGGCGTGCTGAGCAAAAATATCGAGGATGAGGGCGGTGCGATCAACGACCTTAGCGTCGACAACATCTTCCAACCCGCGGCGCTGGGAGGGAGCCAGCTCCTCGTCGACGATGACGGTGTCGGCCTCGACGCTGCGCACGATGTCAGCTAGCTCGCGTGCCTTGCCCGACCCCAGGTAGGTCGCCGGGTCGGGCTTCATGCGGCGCTGGATGATGCCGTCCAGGACACGCGAACCGGCGGTTTCCGCGAGCGCGGCCAGCTCGCGCAGCGAGTTTTCGGCCTCTTCTTCGCTCTGGGTGGTGCGCAGTCCCACGAGGACGACCTTTTCGAGTCGCACCTGGCGGTATTCGACCTCGGAAATGTCCTCGCGGTCGGAGGCACCCGTGTCGACGCGGCGCGTGCCTGCTCGGGCCTCGCGCTCGAGTGCTCCAGCGTCCCCCGAGTTATCCTGGCCTTCGGTGGAGGCGAGCGCTGTTCCCGAGCGCGCGAGGATGCGCGCGACGACATCGTTGACGCGCTGGTCGCGTTCCTGCACAGAAGCGGTCGATTCGGTGGGGGTCGTGTCCATGTCCGTCCTTCACGTGGGGGGCTTCCAGTGTCGCACGGCGGACCCTCATCTGCGCCTGCGCGCGCGGGCGCGATAGGCTTTCTTCCGTGGACGAACAGTACTTCACCGACTCTGCCCCCGCGAGTGCCGACGAGACTCACGTCATCGATGTGAGCGCGCGCGGCTTTGATCTGTCGATGCGCGTGTCCTCGCGCGTCTTTTCGGGTTATAAGCTGGATCTGGGGACCCGTCAGCTGCTGTCGGTTGCGCCCAATCTGCCCGAGGACGGAACCTTCCTGGATCTGGGCTGCGGCTGGGGTCCGATCGCGACGGTTATGTCGTTGGAGGCACCGGGAGCCGTGGTGTGGGCGGTCGACGTTAACTCGCGTGCTCTGGATCTGACGGCTCGTAACGCCCAGGCGCATGGTGCTTCGGGCGTGCGCGTGCTCAAGGCCGACAAGGCGCTGGCCACCTCGGTCGAGTCCGACACGCGCTTTGATGTCATCTGGTCGAACCCGCCCGTGCGCATCGGCAAGGAAGCGATGCACGAAATGTTGGCGTCGTGGCTGGGCAGGCTTGCCCCCAGCGGCGTCGCCTATCTGGTCGTCCAGCGCAACCTGGGCGCGGATTCTCTCATCACGTGGCTGAATGGCCAGGGCTTTGAGACCTCGAAGTTCGCGTCGAAGAAGGGCTACCGCATCATCGAGGTTCGGCCCGCCTGAGGGTTTCATTCCCCGTGACGAGGGCGTGGCCTCGCCCCGGGGAGTGTGTTCTCCCGCCCGGGTTAGGACAGTCGGATGTCGGCGACGCGCGTGGCCGGACCCGTCAGAAACACGGAGACGTCAGTGATGCGGGGGTTCTCCCCCGTCCAATCGATGACGCCGTCGAGGCCCACGCTCACCGTGCCGCCGGGGATATCGACGACCCACTGGGTGGGGGCACCGGGGCCGCGTCGCAGAGCGGTGGCCAGGGCGGCCGCGCAGCATCCGGTACCGCATGCCTGGGTCTCCCCCACGCAGCGTTCGAGGACGCGCATCGCGATATGTCCGGTGGCTTGTCCCGGCACGCTCAGGTCTACGACCAGCTCCAGGTTCGTGCCGGAGTGGGGCGCGGGATCATACGAGGGGCGCGCGGCGGGCGGAATCAGGGACACATCGACGGTGGGTAGGAATACCTCGCGGAGGGTGTCCTGGTCCGCGAGTTCAACGACCGTGTGCGGGTTGGGCATATCCACCCAGATGCCGCCCAGGGGCCCCTCAATACCGGGGATATTCACCTCGATGGTCTCGCGCGCAGGTGAGGCGGCGGGACCCATGTCGACGCGGTAGCGCGCGCCCGCGCCCTCATCCTCGGCCTCGGGAGTCACGCGCTTGATGCCGCCGCGCGTCGCCACGTCCAACGTGGCACCCACGGGCAGGTCCACGAGGCCCTCGCGGCGCAGGTGATCGACGAAGACGCGCACGCCGTTACCGCACATTTCCGCCTTCGATCCGTCCGCGTTGCGGTAGTCCATGAACCACACGCCGTCACGCTCGACGGCCCGGATGAAGCCGTCCGCACCAATCCCGAACGCGGGGGAACACAGAGTCGCGACCTCGGCCTCGCTGGGGTCATAGTCGTCGTAGCGGTCCGTGGCGACGACGAAAGAATTACCGGCACCGTGAGCCTTCACGACACGGGCGTGGGAGGGCAGCTGCGAGTTCATCATGCTTCCACGGTAGCGCCCACGCCCTGGCCTCGCAGCCGCCGACCGCGTTACGAGCGTCGCAGCAACATCTCCGCCTCGCGCTGTGCCAGCTCGACCACGTGGGCGGCCACGGCCTCGTCCGAGGCGAACTCCTCCACGTCCAGCCAATGTACGCGCGGGTCCGGGCGCAGCCACTTGACCTGGCGACGGGCCAACTGACGGGTCGCCTGCGCGATGGATTCCACGGCCTCGTCCTCACTCATAGTTCCATCGATCACCGCGAGCGCCTGCGCGTAGCCCGTCGCTCGGGACGCGGTCTTCGCTTCGCGCAGGCCGACATCGATGAGCGCGCGTACTTCCTCGATGAGTCCGCCGTCCATCATGGCGCGCGTGCGCAGCGCGATGCGCTCGTCAAGCTCCTCCATCGGTCGGCGCAGCGCCACCATGAGGGCGGGGGTCGCGAATTCATGGCGGGGCATGGACGCCGAATAGGGACGCCCAGTCAGCTCGATGACCTCCAGGGCACGCACGATCCTGCGCGCGTTGTGCGGGTCGATGCGCTCGGCCGACACGGGGTCTAGAGCCTTCAGACGCTCGTGCATGCCGCGCGACCCCAACGGACCAGCGGCTTCCTCCTCCAGGCGGGCACGCAGGAGCGGGTCCGTCCCCGGGAACTCGATGACATCCAGGAGGGCGCGCTGATACAGGCCCGAACCGCCCGCGACCACCGCGACGCCTCCGCGCGCGTGAATACCGGCCACGTCCGCGCGCGCGTGCTTCTGATAGGCGGCCACCGAGGCCTCGTCGCGCACCTCCAGCACGTCGATCTGGTGGTGGGCAATCCCTCGACGTTCCTCGACCGGCGTCTTCGCCGTGCCCACGTCCATACCCCGGTAGAGCTGCAGCGCATCAGCGGAAACAATTTCGCCCGACCCGGGCGCACCCAGTGCTCCGGGCAGGCGACAGGCCAACTCCAGGGCCAGGTCCGACTTGCCCGAGGCCGTGGGCCCCACCACCGCGCAGACGAGGTTCGACGCACACGTCACAGAAGATTCCATGCCCACCAGTGTACGGGTGCCTCCCCCCGATACCGCCCAAGTACGGCTAGGCTTAGCACCATGAGCACAACAGATACTCCCCCGGTCACCCTCGACCGGATCATTGAAGCCGTCGAGGCCGTGGGACTTATCCCCTTCGTGTCCTCCACGGGACAGGTCGCGGCGATTCTGCCTAACCGCACCGTGCGCATCGCGGCACCCGAGGGCCGCCCCGCGCAGGGCGTCGCCGACTACCCGCGTTTCTTTGACCCCGCCCACGCCGATGTGATCGCCTCCGCGGTCCGCCGACTCAACGCCTCCACCTACCTGCCCAAGGTCACCTCCACCACCACGGACTCCGGCGCTATCGCCATCCAGATGCAGCACACCTTCAACTGGGTTGTCGGCGCGTCCGACGCCCAGGTCAAGGCGGAGGTCCACCAGTTCATCATGGCTGCCATCTCCATGATGAACCAGCTCGACATCTTGTTTACCGACCAGTGGGCTAAGGAGGCCGACAATGCCTGAGTGGAAGAGCTTCACCTTCGGCGAGGACGGGGAAACTACCCTCACCCCCGAGCAGAGCGCCCCTGAGGCCGCTGCGTCCACCAAGTCTGCGATGGAACCCGATGAGTACGCCGCCAAGTGGGGCACCGAGGTTTCCACGGTCACCATCGAGCGCATCTCCAAGGTCCTCGACGGCGACGGACTGCCACACGGCTCCAACGAGTTCATCGTCGCCACCCAGCTCAACGACGTGCCCCTCCAGATTCACCGTGAACCCGCCGACGCCCCCTGGCTACAGGTCGAAACGCGGATCGTGCCCCCGGGCGAGGGCCACACGGAGGTCTCCCTGCAGGAGATCGCGAACCGCTGGAACGTCGGGCACCTCCAGCCCACCGTCTTCCCCGTCGAGGATGGCGAGAACTGGGTCCTGGTGGCCGCCTCCCGATTCTTCGTGGGCGAAGGCCTGTCAGATCGCCAGATTCACGCGATGGCGCGCCGCGGCCTGATTATCGGCCTGCAGGCCGCCGAGGAGCTGCCCACCCTCTTCGACGAATCTGAGGATTCCGAGCAGTAGCCTGTTGCCGCTGGCTGAGCCCTCCACCACTGCCCCGTTCCTTACACGAGCTGGGCACTCTC
>NZ_CAJPJE010000032.1:0-26890 GCF_905369875.1 Actinomyces sp. ICM47 | reverse complement strand
GGGGGGAGGGACGACGACGGTCACGCCCGGGTAGACCTGGGCCTGCTTGTCGTAGCGCTCCGGGGACGGGGCCGGGGCGGGCTTGTTGGCGCGCGTACCCCTGGCGCGGGTCGGGGCGGGGACGGACTTGTTGGCACGCGCATCCTCGGCGGGAGGTAGGGCGGGGGCCGGGGCAGGCAGGTCACCGGGCTCGTGGACGGGGGCCTCAACGACGGGCATTTCGTTGGCGGCGCGCTGTCCGAGGAAGAAGGAGCGCAGCTGCATGGCTGCTTCCTGGGCGAGGACGCCGCCAATGACCTCGGTCGGGTGGGGTATACGGGCGTCGTGCAGGACATCGCGCAGGGAGCCGGCGGCACCAGCCTTGGGGTCCCAGGCACCGAAGACGACGCGGTCGACGCGCGAGGCCAGGATGGCACCCGCGCACATCGTGCAGGGTTCGAGAGTAACAATGAGGGTGCAACCAGTCAGGCGCCACGTGCCCAGGGCGCGGGCTGCTTCGCGCAGGGCGACGATCTCGGCGTGGCCCGTGGGATCGTGATGAGCCTCGCGACAGTTCCACCCTCGACCGATGATGTGGCCATCGGCGTCGACGACGACGGCACCGACGGGGACGTCTCCCGTTTCGCGGGCGCGATTGGCCAAGAAAAGGGCTTTGCCCATGGCCTCACGATACTGCTCATTCACTGACACCCTCTTAGCTTACCGGCCAAATCATCATTGAGGTAACCGGAGGTGCGGGGTCTCTGTGAGGCACGATTGGCCTCTGAGTTTGACAGATGGTCAGCACCTGCTGCGCACGGGCAGCCACGGCCTCGTGCCCGAAGCACCGGGGTGCGCACGCCCACGCGTACGAGGTAGCCTATAACCATGCGCCTCCACGTAGCTAATCACCCCCTGATCGCTCACAAGCTCACTGTTCTACGCGATCGCAACACGCCATCGGCGACGTTCCGCCAGCTCGTTGACGAGCTGGTCACTCTGCTTGCCTACGAGGCGACCCGCGAGGTCGCCGTGTCCGATACCCCAATCGAGACCCCCGTTGCGCCGACCACCGGCCTGACGCTGTCCGAGCCGCGCCCGATCGTCGTGCCCGTTCTGCGCGCTGGCCTGGGTATGCTCGAGGGCATGACCCGCCTGCTGCCCACCGCCGAGGTTGGCTTCCTGGGCATGCGTCGCGACGATAACACCCTCGAGATCGAGACCTACGCGAACCGCCTGCCGGACGACCTGTCGGGTCGCCAGTGCTTCGTGCTCGATCCAATGCTGGCCACGGGCCACACGATGGTCGCGGCGACGAACTATCTGTTTGAGCGCGGCGCGAAGGATGTTACCTGCGTGTGCATCCTGGCTGCCCCCGAGGGTGTCGCGACGCTTGAGGCCGCGATTGGTGATCGCGCCGACGTCAACGTCGTCGTCGCCGCTGTCGACGAGTGTCTCAACGAGAAGTCTTACATCGTGCCCGGCCTGGGCGACGCGGGTGACCGCCTGTACGGCATCGTCGACTGACGAGGCGTGCGTCGACCGCCGTTCAGGTCGATGCGACTCACGAACAACTCCGGGTGGGGGGAGGGACTTGGGTCCCTCCCCCCACCCGCATAATTCCGAGGTATCCCTTCCAAAAATTCGACCAGATTGGCTAGTTTTCGGTTGTTATCGCAGGTGGCGCACGACTGTGACCTTGAGCACTAAGTCACCAAAGCCCTCGAAACTTCAACAATCACGTCGGATGCTTGACACATGGCACTTATTCAGACCAATCCCAAGCGCCGCCGCTACGGCGTCGCAGCGCTCGCAGGTGTTCTCGGCGGTATCGTCTCCGCCATCGTAAAGTTCGGCTGGGAGGTGCCGCTACCTCCGCGCACTCCCGTCCGCAACGCGACCAACCCGCCGCAGCAACTGCTCCAGCAGCTGGGCGTCCCGGAGAGCGTCACCCACCTGTCCTACACCTACAACGGCAACGAGGGACTCCCCTGGGTCTCCTTCATCGTCCACTTCGCCTTCTCGATCGGCTTCGCGGTCATCTACTGCGTGCTGGCCGAACGCTTCCCCCAGATCAAGCTCTGGCAGGGCGCGGCCTTCGGCATTGTCGTCTACGTGGGATTCCACATCATCCTTATGCCGCTGATGGGCACCGTCCCGGCACCCTGGAACCAGCCCTTCGCGGAACATTTCTCCGAGTTCTTCGGCCCACATCATCTGGCTATGGGTCATCGAAGTCTTCCGCCGTGACCTGCGCAACCGCATCACGCACGAGCCGGACGCCGAGTTCCCGCTCGACACGCGCACCAAGTGAAGTACTTATAAATGGGTGGGCCCCGGAACCTCACGGTTCCGGGGCCCACCCATTAAACGCCACGGCCACGCGCGGTATTCGCTGGGCGGTCGACCCGCCGCACGCTCGCCGCTGCGCGCCCCGGCCTCGTTCTCAGAACGCCGGGATAACCGAGCCGTCGGGCCAGGTCTGCTCGATGTACTGCTTGACCTCGGGAGAGTGCAGGAGCTCCTCGAGCTTGGCGATGGCCTCGGCCTTGTTCGACCCGTCCTTCCACACGAGGACGTTCACGGCCGGGTTATCGACGGGAGACTCCACGACGAGCGCGTCGGAGGAGATGGACTTGCCGCCCTCCTGGGCGAAGTTACCGTTGATGACCGCGTAGTCGAAGTCATCGAGCGAGCGAACCAGCTGCGGGCCCTCGACCTCACGGAAATCGAAGTTCTTCAGCTTGGTGACGGTGTTGATGTTGACGTCGCCGTCACCCTCAGGGATGGACACGAGGCCCTGCGTGGCCAGGAGCTGGAGCGCACGCGACTGGTTGGAGGTGTCCGAAATGATGCCGATCGTGCCGCCATCGGGCAGCTCGTCGAGCGACTGGTGCTTGTTGGAGAAGATGCCGAGCGGCTCCAGGTGGATGCCCGCTCCCGCCTCGAAATCGTAGCCTGCCTGCTTCTCCGCGTTCTCCAGGAAGGGGACGGTCTGGTAGAAGTTAGCGTCAAGCTCGCCGTCGTTGAGGGCCGTATTGGGCTGGACGTAGTCGGTGTACTCGACGACCTCGAGCTTGATGCCCGCATCCGCGGCCAGGTTGTCGTTCACGTAGTTCAGGATCTTCGCGTGCGGCGAGGGGGTCGCGCCGACCTTCAGGGTGTTGACGTCGGAGGGGGTGGAGGAAGTGGAGCCGCCGGAACAGGCCGCCAGGCCCAGGGAGGCAACGGCCGCCAGGGCGAGGGCCGCGACAGAGCGATGACACATGATGCTTCTCTTTTCTGTGTTCTTCGATGGGATGGGACGAGGCCGGGGTGACCTCAGGTGGATGAGATGGTGCCCGCGGTTTCTCAGCTTCTCAGCGCGCGCGGTGGTCGAGACGACGCGAGATGAGGTCGCCGATCAGCTGGATGACCTGGACGATCACGATGATCGCGACGACGGTTGAGATCATGACGTCGTCCTGCCATCGGTTGTAGCCGTAGTTGATGGCCATCTGGCCCAGGCCGCCGCCGCCGACAGCACCCGCCATCGCGGAGTAGCCGATGAGGGTGATCGCCAGGGTCGTGATCGATTGGACGAGGGCGGGCATGGCCTCGCGGATGAGGACACCCCAGCGGATCTGACGGTTCGAGGCACCCATCATCTGGGCGGCCTCGACTTTGCCGGGGTCAACGGCCAGGAGGTTCGTCTCCACGAGTCGGGCGAAGAAGGGCGCGGAGAGGATGACGAGGGGCACGACGGTGGCCAGCGAGCCCGTGGACTTGCCGACGATCGCCTTCGTGACCGGGATCAGCATGATAATGCCGATGATGAAGGGCAAGGAGCGCACGATGTTGACGACGAAGGACACGGCCTGGTAGACACCCTTATTGGGGGTCAGGCCACCCTTGCCGGTCTGGACCAGGAGGAGGCCCAGCAGCGTGCCGATGATGACCGCGAAGAGCGTGGACAGGCCCGTCATCATGAGGGTTTCAAGGATCGCTGGGACAAACTTTTGGGTCAGTGCCGGGTTGTCAAACCACGTCGGGTCGCCCTTGCCTGTGGGCACGAGCGCCTGCGCGGCGGCCTGCGCGGTCGCACTCGCGAGATGTGCGGTGATCATTGGTCCCTCACTTCCGCATGGACGTTGTTCTTACGCAGCTGCTCGATGATCTTGTCAGCGTGGTAGGCGGGGACGGTCAGGGCCAGGCGACCGACCTGCACGGATCCGAGGGATTCGAAGGTTCCCGCGGTCACGTCCGCGCCCATGGACGAGGCTAGGCGCAGCACGGTCGCACCCGTGGGCACGCCCGGGTGCGAGGTGAAGACGACGTCGAGGAGGACGCTGTTCTTCGTGCGACCGTCAAGGGTGGCAGCACCCTCGGCGGTCGACTCCGAATCAACGAGCGGCATGGGAACCAGCTCGCGAGCAAGCGGGGTCTCCGAGTCGGCGACGACCTCTTCGAGGGTGCCGGTCTGCAGGACCTGGCCGTGGCCGAGAAGAGTCACGGAGTCGCAGATCTCGCGCACGACGGACATCTCGTGGGTGATGATGACGACGGTGACGCCGGCGACATCGCGGATCTCGCGCAGCAGCGAGAGGACCTGCGCGGTGGACTCGGTGTCAAGCGCGCTGGTCGGCTCGTCGCACAGGAGCACGGCGGGCTCATCGGCCAGGGCGCGGGCGATGCCGACGCGCTGACGCTGACCGCCGGACAGCTGGGATGGATAGGAGTCGCCGCGGCCCTCAAGGCCGACGAGCGTGAGGAGTTCCTCGACGCGCGCGCGGCGCTGTGCAGCGGGGACGCCCGCCAGCTTGAGGGGGTAGCCGATGTTCTCGGCGGCGGTGCGCGCGTCCAGAAGGTTCGCGGCCTGGAACACCATGCCGATACGGCGACGCGCGGCACGCAGTGGCTTGCCGGACAGGGCGGCCAGGTCGTGGCCGTCGACGACGATGTGTCCCTCGGTGGGCTTCTCGAGGGCTGTCAAACACCGGATGAGAGTGGACTTGCCCGCGCCGGATCGACCGACGATGCCGTGGATCGAGCCGCGGTCAACGTGCAGGTTCACCCCATCGAGTGCGACGACTTGGCCGCCGTTTTTCACGGGGTAGATCTTGGACACCCCGGTGAGGTCAATCATGAGCTTCTCCGTTACTGGGCCGTTTGGCCCGCACAATCAGCATATGGGGGCGTTGTACAGGCGCGCGCGGCATGTCGTTACAAAACTCCGTATCGTGGTTAAACCCTCACTGATCGGCCCACATAGTGGTTATAGTTACGCAGAAAACTCCCTATCCGGCGCAAGCAATGCCCGCCAGTGCCGCAGCCCACGAGGCCGCCCACGTTCCCAGCGCGAGGGCCAGCGCTCGGCCCCGGAAGCCGTCACCCCACAGGGTCACCGCGTCCAGGAGCGCCGTCGAAAACGTCGTGAAACCACCCAGGAAGCCCGTGGACACAGCGGGCATGAGCGCGCCCGGCACCAACTGGGTGGCCGCGCCGGCCAGGAAGCAGCCGATCACGTTCACGACGAAGATACCGAGCTTTGCGGCCGCCGGGTCATCCCACGACGACAGGGCGCGCTGCACGCCCCGGTCCAGCCAGAAGCGGGCGCACGCGCCCACACCACCCGCCAGGGCCACACCCAGGAAGGTCCCTCCCGTCATGCTCGGCCCTCCTCGTCATTGGCGGATGCCGCGGAGACCGTTGAGGCCGCTGACGGTTCGCACAGCCACTCCCCCATGCGTACACCCGCCCACGCGGAAGCTGCACCCAGGGCGAGGAGACCAAGGGACTGAGAGACGGCCTCGACAATTCCGTTGAGTGACGCGTACCCCACCGACGCGACGATGTACGTCCCGTACGTCGTGAACGCGCCCGCAAAACCGGTGCCGATCAGGAGCTTCCACGTCTTGAGTGACGCCGGATCGCCCACGCTGCGCGCCAGGCGTCCCGCCACCCATGCGGCCAGCGCGCCCAGCAGGAACGCTCCCACCACATTGACCGTCAGCGTCGACCACGACAGGAAGAGGCCGCGCACGGGAGACGCCTTCGCGACCTCATCCAGTCCCGCGCGTGCAGCCGTCCCAGCGACCCCGCCCACGAAGACCGCCAACCAGTCGGGCACTCGAAATTTCGTCATGTCCCCCACTGTACGCCCGTCGAGCTACCCGCCCGGGGAGGCGGATCCCGGGAGGCGGCCACGGCCTCGTACACTGGGCGTATGACGAACACCGGACGATTCGCGCCCTCCCCCACGGGCGACTTCCACCTGGGCAACCTGCGCACCGCGATCCTCGCGTGGGCGTGGGCGCGCACGACCGGGCGGCGTTTTGTCCTGCGTATCGAGGACATCGACCGAGAACGCGCGGGGTCCGCTCAGCGTCAGATCGAGGACCTGGAGGCGATCGGCGTCAACTGGGATGGCGAGCCGCTCATCCAGACAGGGCGGGCCGACGCGCACGAGGCCGCCCTGGCATCGCTGGCCACGCGCGGCCTCATTTTCGAGTGCTACTGCACCCGCCGTGACATCCGCGAGGCCGCCTCCGCGCCGCACGTGCCGCCCGGCCACTACCCGGGGACGTGCCTGTCGTTGAGCGAATCAGAGCGCGACGCTCTGGCCGCATTGGGGCGCGCACCCGCCCTGCGCCTGGCCGCCCCCTCACCCGAGTGGACCGTGTTCGACGAGCTGCACGGCTCCTACACCGGACCCGTCGACCACTTCGTCGTGCGCCGCGCGGACGGCGTGCCCGCCTACAACCTGGCGGCCGTCGTCGACGACGCCTACCAGGGCGTCGACCAGGTTGTACGCGGCTTCGACCTGCTCTCTCAGGCACCCGCGCAGGCCCAGCTCGCGCACCTGCTGGGCGCTCCCGAGCCGACATACGCGCACGTGCCCCTCGCGCTCGCACCCTCTGGAGCGCGCCTGGCCAAGCGCGACGGCGCGGTCACTCTCTCGGATTTACGAGGCCTGGGCTGGTCCACCGCGGACGTCGTGGCCTTCATTGGGTCTTCCCTGGGAGTACCCGGGGCACGTTGCGCCTCCGATATCGCAGATGCACTGGGGATTGAGGGGCTGCGTGCGCTGCCGACCGAGCCGTGGGTCGTGACGCCGCCAAGCGCGTGACGCGTCGCAGCGCGCTACCCCACCGGTCATGGCTATCGCCGCAGTGGTCGGCAGATATGAAAAAAGCACTCCCGCAGGAGTGCTTTCTAAAATGCAGAACCCCCACCGGTGGATCGCACCGAGGGGGGCCGCTGCGCGCCCGAAGGGACTCGAACCCCCAACCTTCTGAACCGTAATCAGATGCTCTATCCATTGAGCTACGGGCGCTTTGCCGTTTGGCTGAGCATAAGCTTACACGCTTCTCGCCGATATGCAAAATCAAATGATATGGCCTGAAGCACACTCTAGTTTTGCATCCTGTGGCCGACCGAAAACGAGCAGCATATACAGAGATCCTCCGCGCACCCGGCAGCGCACCCTTATCCTTGCTGCATTCCTGCCCTGGGGAGGTTCGGATGATACCGTCACGCGGAGGACCGGCCACCAGCATACACGTTTTCCGCCCCCGCGCGCAGCCGCTCCGCCACAAACACACACAAGCGCGCGAAATCATGGCAGAATCAGCCACCCTCAGGACGCCGCCGACTCGAGAGCGCACACCCGCCTGGCGTTCACGTAGCCCCGCTGTCACGTCGACTCACGCAGCGGCCCCCGACCGCGCGGCTGCGACGCGCGTCTTACGCTGGGAGGCATGAGCGACATCATCATTCCCGGCGTCGGCTCGCTGCAGCCGGCGCCCGCCTTGGATCATCTGGACCTGCTCGCGCCGCCGGTTGCGAGAGCACTCACCGCACTGGCCGAGCGCGGGGTTGCCACGGCCTCGTCGGCCCTCGCCGTCGCGATTGACCCGGAGCTGGCGGACACAGAGGTCATGACCCGCGAGTTCGGCATGGACCTGGCACTGTCGTCGAACTGCATCCTGGTGGCGGGCAAGCGCGCCGGCGAGGAACGAATCGCGGCGTGCGTTGTGCGCGCGACGACGAACGCGGACATCAATCACGTCGTGAAGAAGCGTCTCGATGTGCGCAAAGCGAGCTTCTGGCCGCAGGACCGCGCCGTCGAAGCGTCGGGCATGGAATACGGCGGGATCACACCGGTGGGCGTGCCCAGTTCATGGCGACTCCTCATCGATTCGGCGTGCGCGTCGGGCTGGAGCTGCATCGGCTCGGGTCTGCGTTGTTCGAAGCTTTTCGTGACGGGCGAGATCCTTTCCGCGCTCCCGGGAGCGGAGATCGTCGAGGGCCTCGGGATCTAAGCACGTCGGGTCGAGGCCTGAGGTCCACTCCACTCTCCCCCACCGTTTCACGCGCGTTTCACGGGGAACGAGGCCGGGGCGCGGCAAGGAAAGAACCGCACGATTGACGCTCGCCAGGGAACCCCCAAGGCCTGGCAGCAGTGCCCGCGGGCGGCGGCAGAGCCAGGCCACTCACAGCGACATGCCCCGCCCGATTGGAGGCCGCCGCGAGGCCTGCGGGGCCTGGCCAGTGCACACAGCACGACAAGCGTCACCGGTGCGACGGGCGCCGGAGGGTCCGACGTTGCCGGGAACACCTGCGGTGCCACAAGCAACAAAAACCCCGAAACCTCAATGGGTCCCGGGGTTAGCGGCGGAGGATGGGGGATTCGAACCCCCGAGGGCTTGCACCCAACACGCTTTCCAAGCGTGCGCCATAGGCCACTAGGCGAATCCTCCGTGCACATCGTGCCGGACAATCATAAGCAATAAACACCCCGCAGCGCCAATCCAAGCCAATGGGGCACGTCACAGCACGCCGAGTCACGCGCATTCCACCTACGCCAGTGAATACATAGCGAGTACGAAGAACACGACGAAGGCGTCGTAAATCAGCACGGCGAGCGCCTCGCGCGTGCCGATCCTCCCGGGGAGTTCCTGCGCTCTGATGAGGGCGATGATCGCCAGGACCACACTGATGATGAGCGGAATGCCCAACCCGGGGATGCTGAAGACCGCGAACCACAGGGAGGTGCGCGCCAGCGGGTTGGTGATTGGCTTGGGTGAGGTGTAGCCGCCGCCGGCGAACACTTCGTACGAGTCGACGTATTCGGTGCCGGGGAAGGGGGCGGTACCCGCGTTGGTCGCGTCGGGCGCGGCTGACATGTAGGCGTACGGGTCGACCTGGTCCGAAGAAAACGGCGAGGCCGGGTGTGAAGCGCCGGGATACGGGGTCGCGCCCGGGTATGAGGGCGTGGCCGGGTACGAGGCCGTGGCTGCCTTCCCCGAAGGCGCGCCGCTGGGGGCGGGGGTTGGGTAGGGTGCCTGTGCGCTCATGCGTCCACTATCGCATAACGAAAGGGGCGTCCACCACACTTTGTCGGCGCATGCGCGTTTTCAGCGTCAAAATGCGCAGGTCAGTAGCTGAACGCGCTACCCTGTTGTTCCGACCGGTACGGCCATCCCGCCCATCAACTGATCGGATTTGTACGCTTATGAGCGAAACGAAGACCTCGCTGTTCCGTTGGAAGCTTCACGGTAACGGCACGTCCATTAATCCAGGTGACGTCGTCCTCCCGGGTGAGCGACTGTCGTGGCCACGCACTATTGGCATTGGTGCCCAGCACGTGGTCGCAATGTTTGGTGCGACGTTCCTTGTTCCGTTGTTGACTGGTTTCCCGCCGTCAACAACGCTTTTTTTCACCGCGATCGGCACGCTGCTGTTTTTCCTGATTACGGCGGGTCGTCTGCCCTCGTACCTGGGGTCGTCCTTCGCGCTGATTGCGCCGATCCAGGCGGTGTCGGGGACCCTGGGTTCTTCCTACGCGCTCGGCGGCATCATCGCCGTGGGTGCGACGCTCACACTCGTCGGCCTGATCGTCCACTTCGCGGGCGTGCATTGGATTGACGCGGTGATGCCGCCGGTGGTGACGGGCGCGATCGTGGCGCTCATCGGCCTGAATCTGGCTCCCGCCGCATGGAACTGGGTGAAGCAGGGACCGATCACGGCTGTTGTGACGATTGTGTCGATCTGCCTTGTGACTGTTCTCTTTAAGGGTATTCTCGGCCGCCTCTCCATCCTGATCGGCGTGTTGATCGGCTACCTGGCTGCGATTATCCAGGGTCAGGTTGACTTCTCTAGCGTCGGTCAGGCCGCTTGGATTGGTTTCCCCGAGTTCCACACCCCGGCCTTCTCCGTCTCGCCCCTCGGCCTGTTCCTGCCGGTTGTGTTCATCCTGGTTGCTGAAAATGTCGGCCACGTGAAGTCCGTGTCCGCGATGACGGGCGAGAACATGGATGACCTGACGGGCCGCGCGCTGATGGCGGATGGCCTCTCAACGATGCTGGCCGGCAGCGGCGGCGGTTCGGGTACGACCACCTACGCGGAGAACATCGGCGTGATGGCGGCGACCCGCGTGTATTCGACGGCTGCGTACATCATTGCGGCTGCCGTTGCCCTGGTCCTGTCGATGCTGCCGAAGTTCGGTGCCCTGATCGCGACGATTCCCCCGGGCGTGCTCGGCGGCGCGGGCACGGTCCTGTACGGCATGATCGGCATGCTGGGCGTTCGCATCTGGGTGCAGAACCGCGTGGACTTTTCCAACCCGGTGAACCTGAACACCGCCGCGGTTGCTCTGATCGTCGCGATCGCGAACTTCACGTGGAACGTGGGCGGGATGTCCTTCGAGGGCATCGCTCTGGGCACTGCCTCGGCTCTGGTGATCTACCACGGCATGCGCCTGATTTCGAAGCTGCGCGGCACGAACCTGGAGGCGGCGACGCCCGCGTCCGCGCCATCGGGTTCGGAGCTGGAGGGTGAGGCGTACTCGAAGCGCCACCGCTCCCCCGCGCAGCGGGCTGACGCCTGATCTGACGCATTCATTGACGAGGCCGGGGTCCGGTCATTCTCTCACCGCGCGGTGGGAGCGTGGCTGAACCCCGGCCTCGTTTATCTTCCCAATTCCGCATGCAATTCCCCGACGACGCCGAGAGTCCGATCAGCGCAATACCTGGAATTTCAACGTTTTCAGACGTGCCCACAAAGTGACCGCCTGAGAATTGCATGCGACTTTTCAGAGGAGGGCAGCGACTCCGAGGGCTGCGACAGCGATGAGGGGCAGGAAACCCTGCTTGATCGCGGCGGAACGCTTGTCGGGGGATGTCACGAAAAGCAGGAGGGCGGCGGCAAGCATGGAGCCGACGCCAAAGAGCGCGAGGGTTAGGCCGACGGTCGGAGAGGCCAGGAAGTAGACGGCGATGCCCACGAATGCCTCAATGGCGAGGAAGAAGTTGTAGAAGCCCTGATTGAAGGCCATTTCCTTGGTTGCCTCGGCGGATTCGCGATCCATGCCGAAGACGGACAGGGCGCGCGTGGTCCACGCGAAGGACTCGATGTAGAAGATGAAAACGTGGAGGGCGGCGGCCAGGAGGGCTGCGATCATTCCGACGAGGAGCATGGGGCCTTTCAGCAACGCTTGATTAGTTATCCTTTAACCTACGCCCGATGCCGTCGAATCCTTGTCGGCAGGGCGGCACTTATGCTCACAACTGAAGGAGTGGCTCCTCACAGAGACGCGATATGACAACGATGCGACCTTCATTCTGCGCGCCCGCCGCGCCGAGCGCCGTCGGCCCCTCAGCGTTTCTTGCCCCAGCCCCTACCGCTCGTCGCCCGAGTCCCCCTCTCCGCGCAGTTCGTCGAGCATGCCCGCCGTAATAATGCCCGAGGGCAGCGCGACGACAGCGACGCCCATGAGCGAGGAGATCATGGCGATGGCGCGTCCCACGTCGGAGGAGGGGTAGAGGTCGCCGTAGCCGACGGTCGTGAGGGAGACGACAGCCCAGTAGACGGCATCGAAGAAGGTGTTGAAGGTTTCCGGTTCGACGTTGAAGATGACGAGGGCGCTGACGAGGATGTAGCAGATCGCCAGGCAGAGGACGGCGAGCAGGGCTTCCCACTGTTTCTCGAAGACGGCGGCGATGGCGGAGGCGCTCTTCGAGTAGCGAATGAGTTTGAAGGCGCGCAGGGCGCGGAAGAGGCGAAGGACTCGCAGCGTGCGCAGCGCGTCGTTGAGGGCGTTGAAGACGGGCAGGATCGACAGCAAATCGATGATCGCCATCGGCGTGAACGGGTAGATCACGAAAGACAGCGCCCCTTTTCGGAGCTTCAGGTCCGCCGTGACCCATCGGGCCAGGTATTCGACGATGAACACGAGGACGCACCCGTACTCGATTGTTTCGAGGATGGGGCTGGATTCTTTGAAGCACAGGGGCAGGAGGCTGGCGATGATAAGGACTGTCATGACGCGCCCGCACCACATCGCAAGGCCTTCATCGCCGTTTAACAGGTTGTAGAGCCGTTGTCGCACCTGCGACCTCCTCACTGCGCGCGCCCGCACCGTTGCCGACATAACGCACTGTACCACCGCGGTCACGCCGTACATACGAGTGACACATCCTCGACCTGACAGAAAGTAGACATAGAAATCATTTCCCCCTAGGATCATATACATGGCAACGAATACGTCATCCCTATTCACCGCCCTCGTGGGTGCGGAACTGCGGGTCTGGAACTCGCTCGAAGCCGCCCTCACGGAGGCCGGAAACCCCCTGTCACTGGGCCGCTTTCTGGTCCTACGCACGGTCCGAGACACCCGGGCCTGCCGCATACAGGAGGTGGCGGAGAGCCAGGGCATCACGCTGGGCGCAGCCTCGCGCCTCGTGGATCGTCTGCATCGTGACGGTCTGCTGCACCGCACGCCCTGCGAGCACGACCGCCGCGCCATCATCCTGACTGTGACGGACGCAGGCATCGACCACCTCGCGAGCGCAGAGACCATCGTCGCTGCCGAACAGGACCGCCTCTTCGCTCCCCTGTCCCCCAATCAGCGGGACAGTTTCGCCCGAGCCCTCACCCTCATTGCCGAGGCCTCGGACCCCACGCGCCGCAGCGCGGCAGCACGCAGGGGCCGCGCATGATTCGCTTCGACCACGTGTCCAAGACCTACCCGGGCGGCACGCAAGCCGTCGACGATTTTTCTCTCACCATCGAACAGGGATCAACGACCGTGTTCCTGGGCACATCGGGCTGCGGCAAGACGACGCTCATGCGGATGGTGAACGCGATGGTTACCCCGACCTCGGGCACGGTGTTCGTGCGCGACCAAGACGTGACGGGCGCGGACCCGGTGCGTCTGCGCCGCTCGATCGGTTACGTCCTACAGGAGGGCGGCCTGTTTCCGCATCGAAGCATCGCAGACAATATCGCGACCGTTCCACGTCTGGAGGGCGTCAACAAGGCAGAATCCCGCGAGCGCGCGCTCGAGCTCCTGACGCTGGTGGGCCTGGAGCGCGAGATGGCTGATCGCTACCCATCCCAGCTGTCGGGCGGGCAGCGCCAGCGCGTGGGCGTGGCCAGGGCGCTGGCGAACCGCGCGGATATCCTGCTGATGGATGAGCCGTTCGGGGCGCTGGACCCGATTGTGCGCGCGGACTTGCAGCGGGAGCTGAAGGAGATTCGGCGGGCGCTGGGAACGACGATCCTGTTCGTGACGCACGACGTGGATGAGGCGTTCACACTGGGCGACCAGGTCGCGGTTCTCTCCGCGGGCGGGTGCATCGAGCAGGTGGGCACCCCCGCCGAGCTGATCTCCTCCCCCGCGTCGCCTTTTGTCGCGGAGTTCGTGGGGGCCTCGCGGGCGGCGCGCCCGGTGCGCATTGCCGGGCCGGGCGGCCTGGTCCTCGACGAGGACGGGACGCCCGTGGGTTTGCTCGCACGCGACGGGGACGAGGCCTCGGCCGCGTCGGGCGTATCACCCACGCCGCGCGGGAGCGCCCGGCCCGTCGCCGGGGAGCGCTCGTGACCTGGCTGTCTTCGAATTGGGCGTTGATCGGGCAACTCACGCTCGCCCACCTGTGGATCGCCCTGCCGGTGATCGCGCTCTCGGTCGTGCTCTCGGTGCCTGTAGCACGTTGGGCGGCTTTTTCGCGCCGCGGCGGATGGGTTCTGTCGGCGCTGTCGGCACTGTACGCGGTGCCCTCGTTGCCGCTGCTGGTGGTTATTCCGGTGATCATTGGGGTGGCGCTACGTTCAAACGCGAACATGATCGCGGTGCTGACGCTGTACGGCGTGGCGGTGCTGGTGCGCCAGGTGGCTGAGGGTTTCCGCGCGATCCCGGGCGCGACCCTGCAGGCCGCGAACGCGTGCGGCTACTCGCTGCCGCGACGTTTCGTGGAGGTGGAGCTGCCCCTGGCGACGCCGGTGATCGTGGCGGGCACGCGCGTGGTCGCCACGTCCACGGTGTCGTTGGTGACGGTGGGCGCGTTTATCGGGGTGCGTTCGCTGGGC
This sequence comes from Actinomyces sp. ICM47, assembly GCF_905369875.1. Taxonomy (NCBI): domain Bacteria; kingdom Bacillati; phylum Actinomycetota; class Actinomycetes; order Actinomycetales; family Actinomycetaceae; genus Actinomyces; species Actinomyces sp. ICM47. Next base: position 12,562 of record NZ_CAJPJE010000032.1, on the reverse strand, counting down.
ACGCTGTTCACGGATGGTTTTCAGCGCGGCATCACCGTCGAGGTCGTGGCTGGCTTGGTCGCGACGGTTCTTCTCGCGCTCACCATCGACGCGTTGGTACAGGTCATCGGCTGGGCGCTGACCCCGTGGGTCCGTCAGGAGCGCGCATGAGTATTTTCCTCGAAGCCCTGAGCTGGCTGGCTACCCCGGCGAATTGGCTGGGAGAGTCGGGGATTCTGACTCGCAGCGCCGAGCACCTGGGCCTCACCTTCCTGATCGTCATCCTCGCATCCCTCGTCGCACTGCCGCTGGGCACGGTGATCGGCCACACGGGCAGGGGCCGGTGGCTGGTGAGCGCGACGGGAGCGGCCCGCGCGGTCCCCACCCTCGGCGTGTTGACGCTTGCCGGACTGTGGTTGGGGATCGGGCTGGCGGCACCAACGCTGGCACTCCTAGTGCTGGCGATCCCACCGCTGCTGTCGGCGACCTATTCGGGGATCGCCTCGACGCCGCACCCGACCGTGGATGCGGCGCGAGCGATTGGACTCACGGAACCCCAGATCCTCGCGCAGGTGGAGTTCCCCCACGCGGCCGGCCTCATCGCGGCGGGCGTGCGCTCGGCAACCCTGCAGGTGATCGCGACGACCACCTTAGCGGCCTACACGGCGAACTACGGCCTGGGCCGTTTCCTGTACGCGGGCCTGAAGACCCGCGATTACGCGCAGATGATCGGCGGCGCGATCGTCGTGGTCGCCCTTGCGCTGGCAACCGACGCGCTCCTGGCGCTCATCGCCCGGCGGCTTCGGGACCGCACCCATTCTTTCGCTGACGAAGAGAACAACTCACTCAAGGAGTCACTATGAAACGCACAATGATCACAATGGCTGCCATCGCGGCCTCGACACTGGCTCTGGCCGCCTGCGGTTCGGCGGAGTCGATCAGCGGCAACGCCAGCGCAGAAGGCTCCAAGAGCGGCTCGACGACGCTCGTCGCGGGTTCGCAGGACTACTACTCGAACGAGATCGTTGCCGAGGTCTACGCCCAGGCCCTGGAGAACGCCGGGTACGCGGTGGACCGACAGATGCGGATCGGTCAGCGTGAGGTCTACATGCCCGAGATCGAGGCCGGCACAATCGACGTGTTCCCCGAGTACACGGGCAACCTGCTGCAATATCTCGATCAGAACGCGACCGCCCGTTCGACGGACGAGGTCTACGACGCGCTGACCACCCTCCTCCCACAGGGGCTGCGGGCCCTCGATCAGGCACCGGCGACCGACCAGGATTCCTACGTGGTGACGGCCGACTTCGCAGCTGAGCATTCGCTGTCGTCCATCGGGGATCTGGCCGGGGCAGGGCCGCTGACCCTGGGAGGAAATTCGGAGCTGGAGACGCGCCCGTACGGCCCGGCGGGACTCGCGCAGATCTATGGAGTGTCGGTCAATTTCACGCCGATTGAGGACTCGGGCGGCCCGCTCACCGTCAAGGCCCTGACAGACGGCGATATTCAGCTGGCAAACATCTATTCTTCGGATCCGGTGCTGGCCGACGGGTCGCTGACGGTCCTGAAGGACCCGCAGGGCCTGTTCCTGGCCTCGCACGTCGTGCCCCTCGCCTCGTCGCGAGTGGATGACAAAGCCGCCGGCGTCATCAATCGGGTGAGTGCTGCGCTGGAACCCTCGGACCTGGTCGAGATGAACCGCGCGTCTACGCAGGATCAGAAGTCGGCCTCGCAGATCGCGCGCGAGTGGCTGACCTCCAAGGGTCTGCTCTCCTGAGTCCTTTCTTATGGACGAGGCCGGGGCTGAGGATGGGTGATCGCGCTCCTCACCCCGGCCTCATCGATTGATTGTTTGGTCACAAAACAGCCCTTTTATGTGACTCACACCATTATTTGACCTTCTTTTTACGTTTGTAACCAAAATGTAATGCGCACATGATGGACAGCCACGGGATCTTCCACGTTCAACAAGCTACCCTCAGACCATGACCTAGGGCACCGCCCCACGGTCCCGTCCATCAACCAGGAGGAAGTAACCGTGAACCTGAAGAAGGCATGGCTCGCCATTCCCGTCGGCGCCGCACTCGCGCTGAGCGCCTGCTCTGGCGGCACCAACGCTAACGCTGTCGTCATGAACGGCTCCGAACCCCAGAACCCGCTCCTGCCGGGTATGACCAGCGAAAACGGCGGCGGCAAAATCCTGTCCGCAATGTTCAGCCAGCTCGTCCGCTACGACGTTGACGGCACCCCCGTCCTCGACGTCGCCGAGTCCATCGAACCCAACGAGGACAACACCCTCTGGACCGTCAAGCTCCACCAGGACCGCAAGTTCTCCGACGGCACCCCCGTCAAGGCTGAGAATTTCACCCGCGCATGGAAGCTCATCACCTCCCAGAACCAGACGCAGGCCTCCTTCTTCGACTCCTTCGAAGGCACCGACGAAGAGGACGCGGGCGACCTGTCCGGCGTCGAGGACGTCGACGACTACACCTTCACGATCAAGCTGAAGCAGCCCAGCTACGACCTCGTCAGCCGCCTCGGCTACACCGCCTACGCGCCGCTGCCCGACTCGACCCTCGACAACCCCGAGGCCGGCGGCCAGAAGCCGGTCGGCAACGGCCCCTACAAGCTCGCCTCCGACACCGCGTGGGAGCACAACGTCAAGGTGACCCTGGTCCCCAACGAGAACTACGTCGGGGACACCCCGGCACAGAACGAGGGCGTCGTCTTCAAGTTCTACCAGTCGATGGACGCCGCCTACAACGACCTCAAGGCCGGCAACGTGGACGTTCTGGACGCCATGCCCTCCTCGGCCATCGGCTCCTACCAGACCACCTTCGCGGACCGCTCCGTCAACATGCCCTACGCCGGCATCATGACGCTGACCATCCCGCAGTACCTGGATCACTTCTCCGGCGAGGAAGGCCAGCTGCGCCGCCAGGCCATCTCCATGGCCATCAACCGTGACGAGATCACCGATCAGATCTACTCGAAGACCCGCACCCCCGCCAAGGACTTCACCGCCCCCACCCTCAAGGGCTACTCCGAGAACCTGCCCGGCTCCGAGGTCCTGACCTACAACTCCGACAAGGCGAAGGAACTGTGGGCCCAGGCCGACGCCATCGCCCCGTGGGACGGCACCTTCGAGATCGCCTACAACTCCGACGGCGGCCACAAGGAATGGGTGGATGCTGCCGCGAACTCCATCAAGAACACGCTGAACATCAGCGCCGAGGGCAAGCCGATCGTCGACTTCAAGACCATGCTCCAGCAGGAGGACGAGAAGACCATCGGCGCAGCCTTCCGCTCGGGCTGGCAGGCCGACTACCCGTCGATCTACAACTTCCTGCAGCCGCTGTACGTGACCGGCGCAGCCTCCAACAAGGGCTTCTACTCCTCCTCGGAGTTCGACGGCCTGATCACCCAGGCCGCCGGTGCCGCCACGGAAGACGACGGCATCGCCATCATGCAGCAGGCCCAGGAACTCCTCCTCAAGGACCTGCCCGTCATCCCGCTGTGGTACTACAACGCCAACGGCGCATGGAACGACAAGGTCGACAATGTGAGCTTCGACTGGCACGGCCAGCCGATCGCCTACAAGATCACCAAGACGACCGCGAAGAAGTGAACTCCTAGGAGTTGACCTCTCGAGGGGGGCGGGTGGCTCAAGCCACCCGCCCCCCTCTCGCAACAAATAGCCCACCGACAGGCGAGCCGCGCACCCAACCCGACCCGGCCTCGTACATGCCCGCATCGTGGGCCACACTTTCGCCCACCAGCAGGGGGGAACACGCCTGATCCACCGGCCACATAACGAACCCCATACTTCATTTGCTCATTCTTTACCCTATGATGGGAGATATAGGCAGCCCCGCCCCCAGCGGGGCGTACGCTCGGGAGCGGCACCGCGCCCATCCCTCGACACGAATCTAAAGGATTGCCCATGCTCCGCTACATCGGACGGCGACTCCTCCAGACCATCCCGGTCTTTTTCGGAGCCACCTTTCTGATCTTCGCGATGGTCTACCTGATGCCAGGTGACCCCGTTGCCGCGCTCGGCGGCGACCGCGGCCTCACCGAGGCGGCCGCTGCGAAGATCCGCGCCGAGTACCACCTCGACCAACCTTTCTGGATGCAGTATCTGCTCTACCTCAAGGGTGTGTTCACCCTTGACTTCGGCAAATCCTTCAACCAGCAGCCCGTCATCGACGTCATGGCGCGGGCGTTCCCCGTCACGATGGCCCTCGCCATCTACGCCCTGGCCATCGAATCCATCTTCGGTATCACGCTGGGCACCATCGCCGGCGTGCGCCGCGGCGGCTGGTTCGATTCCACGATCCTCGTGTTCTCGCTCCTGCTGATCTCAGTGCCGACCTTCGTCCTCGGCTTCGTCCTACAGTTCCTCCTCGGCATCAAACTCGGGATCCTACCAGTCACAGCCAGCGTCTCCGTCGACTTCGCATCCCTCACCATGCCAGCCATGGTGCTCGGCGGCGTCTCCCTGGCCTACGTCATCCGACTGACCCGCCAGTCCGTCTCCGAGAACGTCTCCGCCGACTACGTGCGCACCGCACGCGCCAAGGGCCTGACCAACCGCGCCGTCATGTCGCGCCACATCCTGCGTAACTCCCTCATCCCCGTCGCCACCTTCCTCGGCGGCGACCTCGGTGCCCTCATGGGTGGCGCCATCATCACCGAGGGCATCTTCAACATCAACGGCGTCGGCGGCACGCTCTGGCAGGCCATCCGACTGGGCGAGGCCCCCACCGTCGTGTCCATCACGACCGTGCTCGTCCTCGTCTACATCCTGGCCAACCTTGTCGTTGACCTCCTCTACGCCGTGCTCGACCCGAGGATCCGCTATGAGTGACATCATCCCCTCCGCCAACATCGCCCGCACCCGCGCCGGGCAGGACCACTACGTCTCCGACATCGACGAGACCGGCCTCGGTGCCGTCGACGCAGTGCCCGACGAGGGCGCCCCCTCCTCGATGTGGGGCGAGGCCTGGAAGCGACTGCGCGTCCGCCCCCTCTTCTGGTTCGCGGCCATCATCATCTTCGTGGCCATCATGATCTCGCTCTTCCCCTCGCTGTTCACCAGCCAGGACCCGCGCTACTGCGAGCTCTCCCGCTCGCTCGGCGGCCCTGAGTTGTGGACCCACCCCTTCGGCTTCGACAAGCAGGGCTGCGACATCTACTCGCGCGTCATCTACGGCGCCCGCGCCTCCGTCTCCGTCGGCGTGCTCACCACAATCGCCGTCGTCATCATCGGCGGCACGATCGGTGCCATCGCCGGCTACGTCGGCGGCTGGATCGACGCCCTCCTCTCGCGTATCACCGACGTCTTCTTCGCGATCCCGCTGCTCCTCGCGGCCATCGTCTTCATGCAGATGTTCAAGGAATCCCGCTCCATCGCCATGGTCGTCATTGTCCTGTCAACCTTCGCGTGGACATCCATCGCGCGAATCACGCGAGGCTCCGTCATGAGCGCCAAGAACGAAGAATTCGTCACCGCCGCACGCGCCACCGGCGCCTCGCGCGGGCGCATCCTGATGAGCCACATCATCCCCAACTCGATGGCCCCCATCATCGTGTACGCGACCGTCGCGCTGGGCACCTTCATCGTGTCTGAGGCATCCCTGTCCTTCATGGGCATCGGCCTGCCGCCCACGATCGTCTCCTGGGGTGCCGACATCTCAACGGCCAAAGACCAGCTCAGCGACGCCCCCATGGTGCTCTTCTACCCGGCCGTCGCCCTGGCCCTGACTGTCCTCAGCTTCATCATGATGGGTGACGCCGTGCGCGAAGCCCTCGACCCGAAGGCACGCAAGTGAGCGAAACGAACAACCCCGCCCTCTCCGACAAGGAGATGGAAGAGATCGTCGAACGAGCCGTCGCCCCCAGCGCGGCCCCGGCCTCGTCCGACGTCCACCCGGACGACGAGCGCCCCCTGCTCAAGATCACAGACCTGGAAGTCACCTTCACCTCCTCGACCGGCGTCGTCCCCGCCGTGCGCGGCGCGAACCTGACCATCTACCCCGGTCAGACCGTCGCCATCGTCGGCGAGTCCGGCTCCGGCAAGTCCACGACCGCCGCCGCCGTCATCGGCCTGCTGCCCGGCACCGGCAAGGTCGCGGGCGGCACCATCGAGTTCGACGGCCAGGACATCACCAACCTGACCGCCAACCAGTGGGTGGAGCTGCGCGGATCCGGCATCGGCCTCGTCCCCCAGGACCCCATGAGTAACCTGAACCCCGTGCTCCGCGTGGGCTACCAGGTCAAGGAGGCCCTGCTCGCAAACAACGTCGTGCCCAAGAGCGAGGTCGGCGAACGCGTCAGCCAGCTCCTCGAGGAAGCCGGCCTGCCCGACGCCGAACGCCGCGCCAAGCAGTATCCGCACGAGTTCTCCGGCGGCATGCGCCAGCGCGCCCTCATCGCCATCGGCATGGCCGCGCACCCCAAGCTGCTGATCGCCGACGAACCCACCTCCGCCCTGGACGTCACCGTCCAGCGCCGCATCCTCGACCACCTCGGCAAGCTGACCGCCGAAATGGGCACCGCCGTGCTGTTCATTACGCACGACCTCGGCCTGGCAGCCGAACGCGCCGAGCAGCTCGTCGTCATGCACCGCGGCCGCATCGTCGAATCCGGCCCCGCCCTGGAGATCCTCCAGCACCCTCAGCACCCCTACACGAAGCGCCTCGTCTCAGCCGCGCCCTCCCTCGCCTCGGCCCGCATCGAATCCGCCCACAAGCAGGGCATCTCGGTCACCGAAGAGGAACTCACAGGTGCCGGCAAGGGCGCGACCTCCACGGAAGCAATCATCCGCGTCGAAGGCCTCACCAAGGAATTCGACATCCGTGGTGCCAAGAAGGGCAACGACACCTTCCTGGCCGTCGACAACGTGTCCTTCGAGCTGCGTCGCGGCACGACCCTCGCGGTCGTCGGCGAATCCGGCTCCGGCAAGTCGACCGCCGCGAACATGATCCTCCAACTCCTCGAACCCACCGCCGGCAAGATCTTCTTCGACGGCAAGGACACCTCGACGATGACACGCACGGAACTATTCCAGCTGCGTCGCCGCCTCCAGGCCGTGTTCCAGAACCCCTACGGGTCCCTGGATCCGATGTACTCGATCTTCCGCCTGATCGAGGAGCCACTGAAGATCCACGGCTACGGCACCCTGGCGTACGCCAAGCAGGAGATCGCGCGCGCACAAGCGACCGGCCGCGAACCCGAAGAGTGGATGACGAAGCTCGTCGAAGCCTCCGACGGAAAGCGCACACTAACCGCCGCCGAAAAGCGCGAACTCAACCCGAAGAAGCTGCGCATCGAACGCGCCGCCGAGCTGCTCGACATGGTAGCCCTGCCGCGCAGCGCCATGCGCCGCTACCCGAACGAACTCTCCGGCGGCCAGCGCCAGCGCGTGGCCGTAGCCCGCGCCCTCGCGCTCAACCCGGAGGTCATCGTCCTGGACGAGGCCGTGTCCGCGCTCGACGTGCTTGTGCAGAACCAGATCCTGTACCTGCTCAACGACCTGCAGGCACAGCTGGGCCTGTCCTACCTGTTCATCACGCACGACCTGGCAGTCGTCCGCCAGATCGCCGACGACGTCATCGTCATGGAGAAGGGCAAGCTCGTCGAGGCCAACACCACCGACGAACTGTTCAACAACCCCGTCGAGGACTACACGCGCGAGCTGATCGAGGCCGTCCCCGGCCGCAACATCCAGCTCAACCTGTAAGCAACTGCCGCACGTGAGTGTGGGGCCCGAGGCGCTGCGGCGCTTCGGGCCCCTGCTGTTTCTCGCGTGCCCCACGGCTGTTCCGGGCTGCTGTGCGTGCCCGTGGGGCCGGGCTGCTGTGCGTGCCCGTGGGCGGCGGCCCGCCCGCTCGCCGTCCGCGCCGCGAGCCTTCGGCTCGGCGCGTCGTCTCGAAGCCCGGCCAGGCCCCGCCGCCGCCCACGGGCACCGCAGCCAGGCCCACCAATTCCTCCGGCACCCTCCACACCAGTGGGGTTCGTCGTTACTGTGCGTATCCCATCCAGGTCCCGCCGCCGCCCACGGGCACCGCAGCCAGGCCCTTCCGATTTGTCCATGCTCTCCACACCGGTGGCGGTGGGATTTTACAGAATGAGGAGATGGCTGCCGACGTGTCGGGGTTCTAATGATGCAACATTCCCGTTTGGTGGCGGTGAAGCCACGACTTGAGGCGGTGTGGTGCTCAAAGTGCAGACCACCTCGGTGAAAAACGCTGAAAATGGGCTGTTGAGGGCGAGGTGGTCTGCGTTTTGGGCGTAATAGCCTCTTGTTATGGTGTATTGCTCGCACATGCACCCGTAATTGAGAGCCTAAACCCGCTATATCGCACGCAAACCCGCTAGTTGGAGTGTGGGCGGGGCTGCCCAGGCACGTATTAGCCGGTTAACGTGCGGATTAGCAGGCCCACGTGCGTATTAGAGGGCCCGCGTACGAGTTACAGGCCCACACCCCTGACATTTGTCATGGCTCCTCCTGCATCAAAGGACACTTCCCGCCCCATTAATACGAGCGCAGACTGGGAGTCATGAACACGAACACAACGCCCGCCCTTCAGGCGACGAACATCCACCAGTCTTTCGGCCACGTCGACGCGCTGCGCGGCGTGAACCTCACCCTCATGCCCGGCGAGATCGTGGCGCTCCTCGGAGTCAACGGTGCTGGCAAGAGCACATTCCTGGACATCGTCCTCGGCCTGACCACCCCCACGCAGGGCGACATCAGCGTCTACGGCATGAGCCCACGCGAGGCCGTGCGCCGCTCCCTCGTGAGCGCGATGCTCCAGACCGGATCGATGCCACGCGACGGGAAGGTCCGCAACACGATCGACCTGGTTGCCGCCATGCACGCCAACCCGATCCCCACCGATGAGCTCCTGGAGCACGCGAACCTGACGAAGCTCGCCAAGCGCCCGCTCAACAAGCTATCCGGCGGCGAGCGCCAGCGGGTGCGCCTCGCCCTCGCACTGGCCGGCAACCCGGATTTCCTGATCCTCGACGAGCCGACCGCAGGCATGGACGCGCTGGCCCGCCGCGCTTTCTGGGAGACGATGCGCGCCGAGGCCGCGGAGGGCCGCACGCTCCTCTTCGCCACGCACTACCTGACCGAGGCACGCAAGGACGCCGACCGCATCGTCATCATCGACGCCGGAAAGGTCCTCCTGGACGCACCCACCGAGCAGGTCGTCGCCGACAACGAGGACCTCGAAGACGTCTTTGAGCGCATCACCTCCCACGCGGACGCCGAGTGAGCGCTCGGGGTCACGTGCCCCGAAAAACCGCCACCGCCCCGAAGCCAACCGTGCGCGACGGGCAGCCGAGACACGAGAACCCAGCCCAGACCTCGTCCCCACGGGCGTCCAAGGCCCGCGCGAGACAGGCCCGGCGCCGTCCCGAGGCCGACACCAAGGCCCCCACCCCACGACCCCAGATACGACACACGAAGAAGGAATCATGACCACCCATACACCCTCGCGAGCCACCGACCGACCGATCCCCTCCCCCTTCACGGGCGCGGGGAAGCTGTGGCGCGCGACGTTCCTGTCCCACATCCTTAACCCGTGGAACATGGCGTTTGCAGTGCTCCTGCCCATGTTCATGTACGCGATGTTCGGCATGACGGACGTTGCGCGCGCGACCCAGACCGGGCGCGGGAACCTGGCGGCCGCGATGATCGCGATGATGACCACGTACGGCGTCATCCTGGTCGGCGGATCCCTCGGCGCAACGCTGTCCGTCGAGCGTACGACCGGCATCTCGCGCATGTACGCGCTGACCCCCATCCAGCCGTGGGTGATCCTGCTGGTACGCCTAAGCGCGCTCGTGGCGCTGAGCGCGTTCATCACGCTCATCACCTTCAGCTTTGGCCTGGCCACGGGCGCAGAAATGACCGCCGGCGCGTGGGCGGCCAGCGCCGCAGTGGTCATCGCACTGTCGGCCCTGGGTGCGCTCATTGGCTTGGCCTGCGGCTACACGATCAAGGGCGAGAACGCCTACAGCGCCTCCGCGTTCGTCATGCTGATGGGTGCCTTCGTGTCCGGCATGTTCATCCCGCTGGACCAGCTGCCGCCCTTCGTCGCGCAGATCGCGCCGTTCACGCCCCTGTACGGTGCCGTCCAGGCGATCTACGCGGTCGCCGGAACCGTGACGATGCCGACCGCCGCGTGGCTCAACATCGCCGGGTGGGCGGTCGTCACGGCGGGCATCGCCTGGTGGGGCGCGTCTCACGACACGGATCGCTAGGCTAGTGTCATGAAGGAGCGCTTGATCTCCCTAGCGTGGGCGGCCCCGTGGATGCTGTTCATGGGGTTCCCCCTCGCCTATGCCCTGGAACTGACGGATCCGGCCCAGCGCGCGGGCCTCATCGGACTATGTGCCCTTCTCGCGGTCGTTAACTCGGCGACGTGGCTGACCAATCCCCTGCCTGCGCGTAACTCCTTCACGAGGCCGTTCATCCTCTCCCACGCGGCGCTGGTGGCCGCGACGGTTGCCTACCTCGTGTATGCGGTCTCCCTCGACACCCCTCACGCGTTCATGCTGACGTCGTATCTGCTGGTCGCGTGGGTGTTCCAGGCACCGGGTAGATTCATCATCGCGGGTCTCGTGCCGGTGACCGCTATCGCGGGCGTGGCCGGCTACGCGCAGGGTGAGCCCTTGTGGATGGGCTGGTACCTGGTGTTGCTGTGTGTCTTCGTGGGGGTGGCCCGCTGGCGCATGGAGCGTTCGGCCCGCGAGCACCTGCGCCGCCAGGACGCGATCCAGCGGGCGAAGGCGGCGGAGCGGGCTCGCCTGAGCACGGATCTGCACGACATCCTCGGGCATTCGTTGACGGGGATCACGATGGTATCCGAGCTGGCAGGTCGCCTCCTGGAGGCGGGGCGCGTGGAGGAAGCGCGTGAGCAGATTCGCGCGGTCACCGTGCAGTCGAACGAGGCCTTGGCTGACGTTCGCCGCATCGTGGCGGCAACGCGGGCGCTGTCCCCGGGAGAGGAGCTTGAGGAGGCCCGCTCGCTTCTGGAGGTTGCGCGCATCGACGCCGAGATCACGAATGAGGGCGAGCCGCCGTCAGGTCCTCGTTCGACCGCCGCCGCCCACGTGATCCGCGAGGGTGTCACGAACGCGATCCTGCACGCACGCCCCTCGTGGGTTCGCGTCCGTCTCTCTCCGGACGGCGTCACCGTCACGAACGACGGATACACGGCCGCTTACGCCGCGTCGAGCGCGGGGTCGGGGGCGGGCCTGGCGGGCCTGTCCGAGCTGGTCGGCGACGAGGGCACACTCACGTGGGGCACGTCGGGTTCCACGTGGACGCTCGCTCTGTCCTTCGATTCCAAATCCGCCGCCCACTCGTCCTGACGTTGCGGGGCAGGCGTCCCTCATCGACGAGGCCGTGGCCCCCTCCCTGAGCACCGCGCGATCCCGGGAGGGCGAGTCGGCCTCGTCCTGAGGGGTGAGCCGATCAGAGAAACGAGCCTCTTACCTGCGTTAGCCTTGTACCCCAGGCACAGAGATACAGGAGGGTGACGTGACGATTCGGGTGCTCGTGGCCGACGACCAGGCGATGATTCGCGGGGCGCTGGCGGGGCTGCTGGACCTGGAGCGCGACATTGAGGTCGTCGCGCAGGCTGCAGACGGCGCGCAAGCTCTGGAAGAGCTGGGACGCCTGGCGGACTCGTCCGGCCCGACCTGCGCGAATGCCCCCGCCGACGTCGCGATCATTGACATCGAAATGCCGCGCATGGACGGCATCACGGCAACTCAGGCGATCCGCGCTCGTTTCCCGGGCGTGCGGGTGCTGATCGTGACGACGTTTGGACGCCCGGGGTACCTGCAGCGCGCCCTCGACGCGGGTGCCACGGGCTTTATGGTGAAGGACGCACCGGTTGAGACCCTGGCCGACGGTGTGCGCACGGTAGCCGCGGGCGGACGCGCGATTGATCAGAGCCTGGCGCTCGAGGCCCTCTCGACGGGGTCTTCGCCCCTGACGGAGCGCGAGGCCGACGTTTTGCGCGAGGTCGAGGGCGGCGGCACCATCGCCGACATCGCCCGCTCCCTGCACCTGAGCCAGGGCACGGTGCGCAACCACGTGTCTTCGTCGATGCTGAAGATGGACGCGCGCACCCGCGCCGAGGCCGCGTCCCTGGCGCGTGCGGCCGGCTGGCTGTAGGCAGGCCGCGCAGGTGGTATCAGAGTGATACCGTGTCGATATGGCAATGACACTCCGACTCGACGAGGAACACGCACGCAAGCTCGACGAGCTCGCCCAGCGTTCCGGCACGTCCAAACACGATGCAGTGCTGCGCGCCATCGACGAGGAGTTCAACCGCATGACCCACCACCAGCGCGTCACCGACGCACTCAACCAAACCGTTGAGCGCTGGGGGGACGCACTTGAGCGACTCGGCCAGTAACACCATGCCGTGCGAGTTTCTCTCGCTTGAGGACCTCCTGGACATCGTGTCCGCGCGACGTTATCGGAATGGACGACTACGTACCCATGAAGCGCGAGTTGCGCGCGAACAGGGGCAGGAGCCGCACGCCCAGGTAG
>NZ_CAJPJE010000031.1:0-27010 GCF_905369875.1 Actinomyces sp. ICM47 | reverse complement strand
ATAGGTTGTGGGAGAGTAGGACACCGCCACAACACACCCAACGGGAGCGGCCAGAAACCTCAAGGTTTCTGGCCGCTCCCTATTCACACACCCAGACCCAGACACAGAGGACCCACACACACCCACCGAACAACAAACCCCTTTACACTGCCGCGATCATGCGGTGAAACAGGTTCCTTGATGATGGAACAGTTGCCTGGCCCTTGTGACACGTCGTGGGACCTGTGTCCCAACCAATACCGTTTTGTCCTACACTCCTACGCTCGCACGATCCACGCAGCCCTCCCTCACCGAGCCTTCCCTGGCCCACACGCACAGGCGTGCACCCGCGGATAGGTTGTAGCCATGCGGATAGGTTAATTACCTATCCGCATGTTCGTTTCCTATCCGGATGCGAGTTGGTACCCGGACCTGGAAACCCGCCCAAAACCCCAAACCTATCGCAATCCTCCAGCTCTGACACTACGCGTGTGGGTTTTCTGTTTCGCACGTGGGCCGTCTGTTCCGTACGTGGGCGAGGTCGCCCACACGCCGAATAGCGGGTTTGCGTGCGGATGAGTGGGCCCAAGTTTGGAATAGCGGGCCTGCGTGCGCATGAACGGAACCCTCCGATTAACGAGCACGCGGGGGTGTCTGTTCTTTTGCGTCAACATGCCCGATGTGCCTGAAGCGTGGGAGGAGCATATCGATACGCTCGCGTGAAATATGCGTGACACATTTGCGTCTACGGTGCGCTGATGCGAAGTAAGACAGAGGACGAACGCGCCACGGCCTCGTTCTTCGAGCGGTACCTGTTATAGCGGTGAGTTCCACGGCCGGGGCGGATCCGGACGGGCGCGTCGCGCGCTTCTGGGTAGACGAATGGGGCCAACCAGGGAAGGTCAGCCCCATTCGCGTGGGCGGGGGAGGATGGGGGGAATCCCCGCCCACTGGCACGGCTGCGGGGTTATTGGGTGGTGTGGAGGTCCCCCGCTGCCAACGTCTGGTTACATGCCGCCCAATACCTGCGCAACGACGATCTTTCCGACCATCGCGACCGGGTACACCAGGGCATAGCCCAGCGCCACGCGCGGATCGGAGTTCGTGCGGCCGTTCGCAAAGGCCAGGACCGCGGGCTGCGTCTGTGCGCCGCCGAGGAGGCCTGCGAGTTTCGTACCGCCCATCTTGAACACCCACCGCATGGTGACGTACAAGCCAATAGCCATTGTAGACGTCATGACCGCGCCGAGGATAAAGATGTTGACCCAGGCACCCGATGTGAAAGCGTTGAGGATCTGGCCGCCGGCCTTCGCGCCTGCCTGGGCGAGGAAGATGAGCAGGCCGAGTTCCGCAATCACCTGGCAGGTGGTAAAGGGTAGTGCCGTCGCAATGGGGCCAATGCGGCCAATGCGTCCGAAGACAAGACCGATGATGAGCGTGCCGGCAGCGGAGCCGATCGAGAAGTACTCGCCGGACGGGGTCAAGATCGGCAGCTCACCGATCGCGATGCCGATTGCCATGCCCAGGCCCAGGGCGACCGGATTCAGGTCGGTGAGACCGTGCGAGGAGTCACCGAAAAACCTGGTGATCTCGGCCATCTTCGAGGTCGGGGCGACGACGCGGACGCGGTCGCCCTCTTGGAGGACGAGGCCGGGTTCCGCCACCATGTCGACGTCGCCTCGGCGCACGCGTGAGATCGTCGCGGAGAATTCCTTGGCAAGGCCGAGCGACGCGACCGTTCGACCGGCGACCTTCGGGTTGGAGATCGTCATACGACGGAAGTCTAGGTAGGAGCGATCCTGCATGAGGGAGTGCGAGGAGGCATGGCCCAGCTCTGTGGCGGCGCGGGCGACGAGCTCGCGGGGGCCGACGACAGTCACGAGGTCACCCGGATCGAGAGTGTCGGACATCTGCGGACGGGTGATCGGCCCCGTTTCGCCTCGGCGCAGGCGAGAGAAGGAGACTTTCTCGCCGAGCTTCTCGTAGATGTCACCGACGAAGGGGTGATCGTCGCGCTCGACGCGGATCGTGCGGTTCGACAGGGGAGAGGGGGCATCCTTGTCGTTGCGGCCGTAGTGCAGGGCTGCCATAGAGGCGGCGAGCATTCCGATGACACCAAAGAGGTACGCGATCGAGTAGCCGACCGTCGCCGTCGCGGGGTCGCCGCTGGCCTCGCCTGCCGCAGCAAGTGCCGGGGTGTTTGTGACCGCACCCGCGAAAGTACCGGCGATGAGCGGAACCTCCATGCCCATGGCCTTGCCGACGTACAGGCCCAGCGTGGCGGCGATGCCGTAGAAAGCCACCATCATCAGGATCGGGCCGACAGCTGTCTTGAGGTTATGAAAGAAGGAAGCGCCAGAGTTGATGCCGATCGCGAAGGTGAAGAGTGTCAGGCCCAGCGTGCCCAGCTGCTTGGTCACCTGCAGCTCAATACCGAAGGACTGCGCCCATGCCGCCATGACGATGGCGAAAAAGAGAACGGCAGCGGCACCCAGACCGATGCCTTTGATCTTAATCTTGCCGAAGGCCATGCCGATGCCGATGAGGAGGAATAGGAACAACACTGGCTGTTCGTGAAGTATCTCGAAGATCTTGACCACGATGTAATCTCCGTGCATAAATTGATGGTGTGTGATACGAGTCAATTAAACCAGTTTCAGGTGCTGTGTATCTCAGTCCATCGTCCTAGATAGCGTTCAGGACATAAGGGTCCGCACAATGAGATAGACAGGAGCGCCTCGCGGTAGCGCGTTACGGTATTAACATGCTCGACGTTCGTGAGATTGGAATCCTTGCCCTGGTCATCGTACCTGGGCGTGCGATGCCTGCCGCGTAACGAGAGGATGGATCGCACGCCTTTTCCCCGCATCCGCGCTGTTGCACGGACTTGACGGGGTTTTTTCTTTGAGACGGTCCCAACGATTGAGAGGACGACTGGTGAGCGACGCGAGTACCACCACCCGAATGACCGGAGCCGAGGCTATCGTGGCGAGCCTCGAAGCCCTGGGCGTGACCGACGTGTTCGGTATGCCTGGCGGCGCAATTCTGCCGACCTATGACCCGCTGATGGCGTCGACGGCAATTCGTCACATTTTGGTTCGACACGAGCAGGGCGCGGGACACGCGGCCGAAGGTTACGCGCTTGCCACCGGCAAGGTTGGCTGCGCTCTCGTGACATCTGGCCCCGGTGCGACGAACGTGCTGACCGCCCTGGGGGACGCCTGCATGGACTCCGTGCCGATCGTCGTAATTTCGGGTCAGGTCGGTGCCTCCCTGATCGGCACTGACGCCTTCCAGGAAGCTGATGTCGTGGGCGCGTCGATGCCTATCACGAAGCACTCCTTCCTGGTGACGGACCCTCAGGACATTCCCGTGCGCCTGGCCGAGGCCTTCCACGTGGCCGGCACAGGCCGCCCCGGCCCCGTCCTCGTGGACATTACCAAGTCCGCCCAGGTCTCCGAGATGGATTTCTCGTGGCCGCCTGCCCTGGACCTGCCCGGCTACAAGGTCGCCGACCGTCCGAACATGAAGCAGGTGCGTGCTGCGGCCCGCGCAATTGTGGACGCACAGGCCCCCGTCCTCTATGTCGGCGGCGGCGTCATCCGCGGCGGTGCGACCGAGGCCCTCTCCGCCCTGGTCGAGGCCACCAACGCGCCCGTCGTTACCACACTGACCGCGCGCGGTGCCTTCCCCGACTCCGACCGCCACAACCTCGGCATGCCCGGCATGCACGGCACAGTTGCCGCCGTCGGTGCCCTACAGCGCGCCGACCTGATCGTGGCCCTCGGTGCCCGTTTCGACGACCGTGTGACCGGACGCCTCGATTCCTTCGCGCCCCGTGCGACCATCGTTCATATCGACATTGACGCCGCGGAAATCTCGAAGAACCGCCACGCTGACATTCCGATTGTTGCTGACCTGGCGACCGCCCTGCCGATCCTGACCGACGAGATCGCCCAGGCCTCGGCCGACGGAAAAGCCGACATCTCCGGATGGTGGCGCTACCTGGACCGCCTGCGCACGAAGTATCCGATCGGGTGGGCGGAACCTGACGACGGCATGATGGCACCTCAGGCAGTCCTGAAGAAGCTGTCTGACCGCGTCGGCTCCGACGCCGTCTACGTGACGGGCGTGGGCCAGCACCAGATGTGGGCATCCCAGTTCATCATGCTGGACAACCCGCGTAGCTTCATCTCTTCGTGCGGCTCGGGCACCATGGGCTACTGCATTCCCGCAGCCATGGGTGCCCAGGTTGGTGTCCCCGACAAAGTCGTGTGGGCGATCGACGGCGATGGCTCTTTCCAGATGACCAACCAGGAGCTAGCCACCTGTACGATCAACAACATCCCAATCAAGGTTGCCCTCATTAACAACTCGGTGCTGGGCATGGTGCGCCAGTGGCAGTCCCTGTTCTTCGGCAAGCGCTACTCGAACACCACGCTTAACCCCGTCGAGGGCGAGCAGATCCCCAACTTCGAGATGCTGGCCCAGGCGTACGGTATGGCTGCGCGCACGGTCCGGTCCATCGACGAGGTGGACGAGGCCATCGAATGGGCCATGTCGATCAATGATCGCCCTGTCCTCATCGACTTCCGCGTGTCCAAGGACTCGATGGTCTGGCCGATGGTCGCCGCGGGCGTGTCCAACGATGAGATTCGTTACGCCAAGGGCATGGCGCCCGACTGGGAGGTGGAAGACTGATGACGAACCGTCACACTCTGGCTGTGCTGGTCGAAAACAAGCCTGGCGTGCTCACCCGCGTCGCCGCGCTGTTCGCCCGTCGCGCCTTTAACATCAAGTCGCTGACCGTGGGGGAGACCGAACACCCCGAGATCTCCCGCATGACCATCATCGTGGACGCAGACTCCGCGCCCATCGAGCAGGTGGTGAAGCAGCTCAACAAGCTCATCAACGTCCTCAAGGTTGTCGAGCTTGAACCCGAAGACTCCGTCGAACGACGCCTGCTGCTCATGAAGGTCCAGGCCGACGAAACCCGTCGCACCTCGGTCTTGCAGATCGTGGATCTCTTCCGCGCGCACGTGGTCGACGTTCAACCCGAGTCGGTCGTCATCGAATCGATCGGCTCCCTACCCAAGCTGGAGGCGCTGCTGCGGGCTTTGGAGCCCTACGGCGTCACCGAACTCGTCCAGTCGGGTGCCGTGGCCATTGGCCGCGGGTCGCGCTCGATCACGGATCAACTGAAGGAGAAATGAAAATGGCAGAAATCATCTACGACGACGGCGCAGACCTGTCGCTGATCCAGTCCAAGAAGGTCGCCATCATCGGTTACGGCTCGCAGGGTCACGCGCACGCGCTGAACCTGAAGGATTCCGGAGTTGACGTGGTCGTTGGCCTGCGCCCCGGTTCGTCCTCCTGGGCCAAGGCTGAGGCCGCCGGCCTGGAGGTTAAGGACGTGGCCGAGGCCGTCGCCGAGGGTGACGTCGTTTCCGTGCTGCTGCCCGACCAGGTCCAGCGCTACGTCTACGCCGAGCAGATTGCCCCCAACCTGAAGGAAGGCTCTGCCCTCCTCTTTGCACATGGCTTCAACATCCGCTACGGCTACATCGAGGTCCCTGCTGGCCACGATGTCATCATGGTTGCCCCCAAGGGTCCGGGCCACAAGGTCCGCGAGACCTACGTGCAGGGCAAGGGCACCCCGGACGTCGTCGCCGTCGAGGTGGATGCCTCCGGCAAGGCCTGGGAGCTGGCTCTGTCCTACGCGAAGGGCATCGGCGGTACCCGCGCCGGCGTTATCAAGACGACCTTCACCGAGGAGACCGAGACCGACCTGTTCGGCGAGCAGGCCGTGCTGTGTGGTGGTGTCTCTCACCTGATCCAGGCTGGCTTCGAGACCCTGGTCGAGGCTGGCTACCAGCCCGAGATCGCTTACTTCGAGGTCTGCCACGAGATGAAGCAGATCGTTGACCTCATCAACGAGGGTGGCATCACGAAGCAGCGTTGGTCCTGCTCCGACACCGCTGAGTACGGTGACTACGTCTCCGGCCCGCGCGTCATCAATGACTCCGCGAAGCAGGCCATGAAGGACATCCTGTCCGACATCCAGGACGGTACCTTCGCCCGTAAGTTCATCGCCGACCAGGACAACGGCGCTCTCGAGTTTAAGGCGCTGCGCGCCGAGGAAGAGGCCCACCCGATCGAGAAGACCGGCCAGAAGCTGCGTAAGGCCTTCGGCTGGACCGACTCCGACGCGGACTACACCGAGGGCAGCGCTGCGCGCTGATCTCGCGGTCAGATTCGGATAGAGTCAAGCCCCGACCTCGTTCCCACGTATGGGGACGAGGTCGGGGTTCGTTTATACGCTCACGTGCAATGCTCGTCAAGTAACGTCTGCGACCGAAATATGCTGACCGCGAGGTTGACTTAGAATGGTGTTATGGTCGCTCGGGGAAGGACTTGTGAACGGTCCCTGAATATTTTGTTCGTGATCAACGATCTCTATACCCGTGGTAACGGCCTGGCTGCTTCTGCGCGGCGCACGATTGCGCTGCTGCGCGAGCGTGGCACCGTGTTCGCATCCTGTCGGCACCGCCGCGCGATGGGGATGATTGTGGTGTCGGTATGCCTGAGTATCCGCTCCCTCCCATGTCTGTTCCTGTTGTAGGATCCCTCATAGCCTCCCAGGGGTATGCCTTTGCGCGCGTGCGGCGCGCCCAGGTGAAGCGAGCGCTCCAGTGGGCCGACGTTGTTCATCTCGAGGAGCCTTTCTATCTGCAGGCTGTCGTTGCGCAGCTTGCCCGCCGGGCGGGTGTGCCCGCTCTGGCGACCTATCACATTCACCCCGAAAATCTGACGGCCTCGATCTACTTGGATCGGGCGCGCCTGCTCAACCGCATGATCCTTGAGCTGTGGAAGCGTGCCATCTTCAATCGGTGTTCGCTCGTGCAGTGCCCGTCTCAATCCGTCTGGGATCGTCTGGAGCCGCTTGCGCTGCGCCCCCCGCTCCTGCTTCTGTCGAATGGTGTCCCGCTGGGGGAGGGGGTCGATGGCGCGGATGCGCGTAGCGATGAAGGTGACTCGTCTGTTGTTCGTATCCTCGCCGTCGGGCGGTTCTCTCGGGAAAAAGACCAGGCGACCATTCTGCGCGCCCTGCGCTACAGCTCCCATGCGCGCTCTATTGAACTGGCCCTTGCCGGGCGCGGCCCGACCGAGCGTGCTCTGCGCGCCCAGGCCTCGGCTCTCTTGAGTGACGGTGTCATTACTCGCCCTGTGCGCTTTGCCTTCATGAGTGCGCCGGAGCTCGCGCGCGAGGCGTCTCGCTGTGACCTCTATGTGCACGCGGCGCGGATTGAGGTTGAGGGGCTGAGTGCTCTGGAGGTCCTCCGTCTGGGGGTCGTGCCTGTCATTGCGCGCGGTCCGTTGACGGCGACCAGCCAGTTCGCCCTCAGCGGGGACAGTATGTACGAGGCCGGGGATTCTCGAGCGCTCGCCCGCGCGATTGACAGGTGGGTTGAGCGGGGGCGTCAGGCGCGTGTGAGTGAGGGTGCGCGTTACCGCGGGCTGGGCGAACGGTATGACATTCGTGCTTGCGTTGACAGGCTTGAAGATGCTTATGATCGGTTAGTTTCTGCGGATGTGTCGCACGGGTGATGGTGCGTCGGGTGGGCAGCTATCCGCGTGGTTTGTCGGTAATTAGCATGGTGACTATGTGGCGCACTTCTTGTATAAGTGGTTAGTCAGCATCCTAATTTGTATGATGAATCCTGCGGAGGGTGAGTTCCAACTCAGCCGCCGCCCATTGACACCCCTCCCGGGAAGGACCAACGATGACCCTCCGCCACTACAGGCGAGCCCTCGCGGCAGCCACGGGAGCCGCGCTGCTATGCGTGAGCCTCGCCGCCCCCTCCCTGGCCGCCCCACACAGTGACACCGGCGACGCGGCGCTCACCACGGCCTCGGCAACCGACGAAGAGTCTGCCCCAATCAGCGTCGTTGCCACGCGCACCGATGCAATCGGCGACCCCCTGTACGTCGGTGATGTCGTGACCGTCACCTTCACCTACACCAACAACACCGACAGTGCACTCACCGTCTTCCCGGTCGACTCTAACCTGTCCGGCGTTCTCACGACCGGAGCGCCCAACTGCCGCTGGCACAACCTGGCCGCTCACACCACCAAGTCCTGCACCTCCGCCACGCACACGGTGACACAGGAGGACGTCGCGGCCGGGACCTTTACGCCCAGTGCCACGTGGGCGGCCACCCGTGACCGCAACGGCACCGACGTCATCGCCGGGAACTTCGTCTCCGCTACTGACCCCATTACCGTCGCCGCCGGGACTCGGCCCGCCGCCCCAGACCCGCTCGAGACCCCGACCGACTACGCCATCGGAGACAAGGTTCGCCTCGCGTCCCCCGGCCTCGCCGGCTTCAACTGTCACCGCATCCCCGCGCTGACCACTGCCACCAACGGCTGGATCATCGCCGCGTGGGACGGTCGTCCCGACAACTGCCAGGACGCGCCCCAGGCCAACTCCATCATCTACCGCATCTCCAAGGACGGCGGTAAGTCCTGGACCCCCATTCAGACCGCCCTCGCCGGCACCCCCGGCGCGGCCAAGGTCGGATACTCCGACCCCTCCTTCGTCGTCGACCGCACCACCGGCACGATCTTCATGTTCTCCGTGAAGTCCTACGACGCGGGCCTCTTCCAATCCCATCTGGGCACGGACCCCACGGCGCGCAACATCCTGCACGCCCACGTCGTCGAATCCCACGACAACGGCGAAACATGGGTCAACCCTCGAACCATCACCGACCAGGTGAGCGCCGGATACGAAGGAGCGTGGTTCACCCGCTTCGCGTCCTCCGGTGAAGGCATCCAGCTACGCTACGGCACCCACGCCGGACGCCTCATCCAGCAGTACGCCGTCGCCAACTCCGGCTCCACCTCCCTCATGGCCGTCTCCGTCTACTCCGACGACCACGGAGCGACCTGGAAACCCGGCACCCCCACCGAAGGCAGTGCGGACGAGAACAAGGTCGTCGAACTCTCCGACGGTCGCCTGCTCCTCAACTCGCGCACGCAAGGCACCGCAGGCCAGCGCTTGGAGGCTATCTCCTACGACGGTGGTCAGACCTGGGGTCCCTTCCGCCACAACTGGGACCTGACTGACCCGCGGAACAACGCCTCCATCATCCGCGCATTCCCGGACGCCCCCGAGGGGTCCGCACGCGCCCGTGTCCTGCTCTTCTCCAACGCCAACTCCTCCAGTGCTCGCGCCAACGGCACAATCCGCGTCTCCTACGACGACGGTTTCACCTGGAACGACGGCACGGTCTTCGAGAGCGGCGACATGGCTTACTCGACCCTTCACGCCCTCGCTGACGGCACCTGGGGCCTCCTCTACGAGTCCGGCGGCTACAAGAACATCGAGTTTATGCGCGTGGACGCCGCCTACCTTGGCCTGGTCGATCCCGGCGAAGATTCCGCTCCCGCCCCGCAGCCCGCGCCCGAACCCGCGCCCGAACCTGCCCCGGACCCCACACCGGACCCGCAGCCCGCGCCTGAACCTGCACCCGCAGTCAACCCCGCGCACTGGGTCAACACCGGCTCAGGGTGGAAGTGGCAGCTGGAGGACTCCACCTATGCGATGAACCAGACCGTCACCATCGGCGAGGCCACCTACCGCTTCGGTGCTGACGGCTACATGGTCACCGGCTGGGACAAGACCGACGGCGTGTGGAGCTACTACAACGCCTACGGTGCACGCGCGAGCGGCTGGGTCAGCGACGGAGGCGCCTGGTACTACCTCGAGCCCTCCACCGGGGCCATGGCAACCGGATGGACTCAGGTTGGAGGCACCTGGTACCTCTTCTCCGACACCGGCACCATGCTCACCGGCTGGCAGCATGCGGGCGGCTGGTACTACCTGGCACCCTCGGGCGCGATGGTCACTGGCTGGCAGAACATCGGCATCAGCTGGCACTACTTCGGTGACGACGGCCGAATGGCGACCGGATGGACATCCATCGCCGGACGCTGGTACTACTTCGCCCCCTCGGGGGTCTGGATCTGATCCGACACTGAGACATGGCCGGGGCCAGGGGAGCGTCAACGCCCTCCAGCCCCGGCCTCGTTCATGCCCCGTATGGGACACGTCACGGCGCAAAGAGACCACGGGTTGGACCCGTGCGGACGAGCGCGCGTGGGCGGGGGAAGATGGACGTATGACACTGAACATCGCAGTAATCCCCGGCGACGGCATCGGCAAGGAAATCGTCCCCGAGGGCCTGAAGGTCCTGGACCGCGTCCTGGCGGACAAGGGCGTCGACTACTCGACGACCCACTTCGATCTGGGTGCGCAGCGCTGGCACGCGACCGGCGACACCCTCACCGACGAGGACCTCGAGGCCATTAAGCGCCACGACGTCATCCTCCTGGGTGCGGTCGGTGATCCCTCCGTTCCCTCCGGCGTCCTCGAGCGCGGCCTGCTCCTCAAGCTGCGCTTCGCCCTCGACCACTACGTGAACCTGCGTCCCTCCAAGTACTACGAGGGCGTGCCCAGCCCCCTGGCTAACCCCGGCGACATCGACTTCGTCGTCGTGCGCGAAGGCACCGAGGGCCTCTACTGCGGCAACGGCGGGGCCGTGCGCGTCGGCACCCCGCACGAAATCGCAACCGAGGTCAGCGTCAACACCGCATACGGTGTCGAGCGCGTCGTGCGCTACGCCTTTGAGGCGGCCGCCTCGCGCAAAAAGCGCCTGACTCTCGTCCACAAGCACAATGTCCTGGTCAACGCCGGACACATGTGGCGCCGAATCGTCGACGAGGTGGGGGAGGAGTACCCCGACGTGCGCGTCGACTACTGTCACATCGATGCTGCCACCATCTACATGGTCACCGACCCTGCGCGCTTCGACGTGATCGTCACGGACAACCTGTTCGGTGATATCCTCACCGACGAGGCCGGGGCCGTCACCGGCGGCATCGGCTTGAGCGCGTCGGGTAACCTCAACCCCTCGCGTGAGTTCCCCTCCATGTTCGAGCCCGTGCACGGTTCCGCGCCCGACATCGCGGGGCAGGGGAAGGCCGACCCGACCGCGACCATTTCGTCGGTCGCGCTCATGCTCGACTTCATGGGATTCGCAGACGAGGCAGCACGTGTGCGCGCAGCCATCGACGCCGACATGGCGGCGCGAGCAGAGGCTGCGGCCAGTGGCAGCCCCCTCGTACGCTCAACCTCCCAGATCGGTGACGACATCGCCGCTCGCCTCTGAGCCGACATGACGAGAGGGCCGCTCCCCGGGTAGGGGAGCGGCCCTCTTTCTATTGGATTCTCGGAGTCGTAAGTCGACCGGGTGGATGATTCTAACGAGTGCCGATCAATGCCGGCAGCGTTGTGTGGGAGGCCCACTGCTCGATGTCAGCGAGCGCTGCACGTGCGCCAGCGCTACGCACTGCCTCGGACTTGGAAGCGAACAGCGCGGTATCGACGGCGAGCAGGTTCGAGGCGAGTGTGGCTGTGTCCAGGGAATCCAGCTCGCAACGCGGCGTACGCGTATCCGCAGCGCCTGCCTGCAGCGCGATATCAGCACGGACCAGCAGAGCACCCGACATGTCGTAAGTGTCCGTCTCGCTTAGAGTATCTGTGTCCGAATGCACCTTCGGGAGTGTGGAAGCCATGCAATCCCACATGGCGACGGCGTCGGAGAGCTCCTTCGACGACGCAAGATCACTGCCCGACAGAGTGAACGTTGAGGAAATCGAGGACTCGTTGTACGACTCGATATCCCAGCTCTGCACGCCCTTGGAGGAGGATGTGTTCACGCGGTCGTTGACAGCTGAAGCTTGGCTATCGCCCGCGTTGACATCGATCTCGTAGGCGCGCGCGATGGACACAGCATTGGCATAGCGGCCCAGCGCGGAGGCAGCCAGCGTGCGCGCCTTGTCGGATTGAGCGTCCTCCTCGGTAGCGATCTGCAGGTCGCGGGTGGCTGTGCGAGCCATCCATGATACGAACGCAGCCACATCGGTGGGGGCCTCGGAGACCGGATCGGGAGCCTCCTGGCCTTCGGGAGGCTTCCCTCCCCACGGATCCCAGAGGCCGCCAAGAGTCTCGAGACGAGTGTCGGAGGACGACGCAGCCGTACGTAGCGCGCTGGAACAGGGCTCGCACTCGGTCGCGAGTTCGGCGAGCTGCGTGGCTCGCGCGGACGCGGCAGCTTCCGTTCGCGCTGCTTGGTCGCGAGCTGCAGCAAAGCTCGTCAGGGTCGTCGACGGGGTGGACAAGGAACACGCGGATAGCGCGAAAAGCGCCGTACCGGTAGCAACGAGGCCGGGGATACGGCGTATGGTCATAGTCAGATTTGCGAATCGCACCCCCGCATCATCCCACACCCCCGGGTAGGATGGGTAACTGACCCGCGTTCGCGAGAAGAAAGATAGGCGTATATGGGATCGTCCACGACTGACGGACCGCTTCAGGAGCTGCTGGCTCCCGTGGTCGCAGCCTCGGGGCTCGAACTGGATTCGGTGACCCGCATGCGCTCCGACGCGATGCCGCTCCTGCGGGTCGTCGTCGAAGCCCCGATTGGTGCCGACGGTATTGACTCAGACACTCTTGCGGACGTGTCCCGCGCCGTGTCGAAGGCGCTGGACGCTGCCGATCCGATCGATGGTGAATACCTGCTGGAGGTCTCCACCCCCGGGGCCGAGCGCGAACTGACGAAGGTTGGCCACTGGATGCGGCAAATCGGACGCCTCGTGCGTATCAAGCTGCGCGCCGGCGGCTACGTCTCCGGTCGCGTCATCGACGCGGGCGAGACCAGTGCAACGATCGATGTTGACGGCGAAGCCACTACCATTGACTATCAGGACATGAGGAAGGCGCGTTCCCGCGTCGACTTTGGAACGGGGAAGTAGGAGACCATGGAAATTGATATGACCGCTCTGCGGATGGTGGAAAACGAGAAGGGCGTCAGCCTCGAAACCCTCGTTGACGCCATCGAAGAGGCACTGCTCAAGGCGTACCACAACCTGCCCGGTGCGATCTCCCAGGCCCGCATCGAAATCGATAAGAAGACTGGGCGCGTCACCGTCATGGCGATGGACGAGGACGAAGACGGCAACCCCATTGGTGAATTTGATGACACCCCGAAGAACTTCGGGCGCATCGCTCAGTCCACGGCGCGCTCCGTCATCATGCAGCGCCTGCGCGACGCTGACGACCAGCGTGTCTTCGGTGACTTCGCGGGCCGAGAAGGACAGATCATCACCGGCACCGTCCAAGCCCCGCGCCCCGGCCGCCCCACGATGGTTCAGGTTTCCGACGACTTCGAGGCCGTCTTGCCCGACGGCGAGAAGGTTCCCGGTGAGACCTACCGCCACGGCGACCGGATCCGCGCCTACATTGTGGGCGTCGAGCGCACTGAACGCGGGCCGCGCATCACCCTGTCGCGCACCCACCCCAACCTCGTCGCCGGTCTCTTCCAGCGCGAGGTTCCCGAGATTCAGCAGGGACTCGTCAAGATCAAGGCAATCGCCCGCGAGGCCGGCCACCGCACGAAGATCGCCGTGGCAGCCACCCGCGAAGGCATCAATGCCAAGGGTGCTTGCATCGGACCCATGGGAGCGCGTGTGCGCTCCGTCATGGCCGAGCTGGGTGGTGAGAAGATCGATATCGTCGACTACTCCGACGATCCCGCGCGCTTCGTTGCTAACTCCCTGTCGCCGGCCCGTGTGACCCGCGTCGTCGTCCACTCCGTCGACAACCGCACGGCTACCGCCATCGTGCCGGATTTCCAGCTCTCCCTCGCGATTGGCAAGGAAGGGCAGAACGCTCGACTCGCCGCGCGTCTGACGAACTATCACATCGACATCCACGCTGACACAGAAACCGGCGACGACGAGATCGCCTCGCGCGTCTCCACCCCCGACGACGTGACAAGTCGCTCATAGAAACTGAGATAAACAATCCCCTAGCTCGACTAAGCTAGGGGATTGTGTCGTATCCCCTGCCGCCTGAGCCCACCACAGGACCACAGCGCACCTGCATCGGATGCGGTACTCGCGCGCACAGAACTGCCCTCGTGCGGATCGTGCGTTCGCCCGACGGTGCGATTCACCTCGACCCGACGGCGACTCTTCCAGGTCGAGGAGCGTGGATCCACCCCGACGCGGGGTGCGTCCAGCGGGCCCGAACCAGACGAGCACTCGCTCGCGCCTTCCGAACAGGCGCTGTGACAGACACCGTCTGGGATGACGTGGGGGAGATGATCACCACCCAGTGATGGCCACGCGCCATCAAGGCCGAGAAGATGGAAGCGGGTTGGAAGCTGATGGGCACCCGATGAGTACCCAGCGATGAGCTGCCAGCAATATCAGTAAGGCGTCTCCACACCGGAGACGCTTCCGGAATGGAGAAAAGTGGCAAAGTTGCGTGTCCACGAGCTCGCCAAAGAGCTCGGAATCACCAGCAAAGAACTGATGGGTCACCTGAAGGAAGCAGGTGAATTCGTCAAGTCGTCCTCGTCCTCGCTTGAGCCGCCCGTCGTGCGGCAGATGCGCGAGAAGTTCGCGGCGGCGCACAAGAGCAAGAAGGCGGAGACCAAGCCCGCCCCCAAGGCACCGAAACCCGGAGCAGCCAAGCCTGCACCGAAGAAGCCCGTCGTTCCCCAGGCGTCGGCCCCGGAGGCCTCGGCCCCCGTCCCCGCGCCTAAGGCACCCACCCCGAAGGCACCCACGCCGAAGGCTCCGGCCCCCAAGGGTGCCGCGCCCAAGCCCGGTGCCCCCAAGGCTCCGGCCCCCAAGGGCACCGGACCCAAGCCCGGCGCTCCCAAGCCTGGTGCGCGCAAGAGCGAGACCGCTCCCAAGCCTCGTGGCAAGAAGCCTGCGGAGGGTTCGGCACCGAAGCCCGGTGGCCGCAAGCCCGCTGAGGGTGGTGCACCCAAGCCTGCGCCTCGTCGCAACGATACCCCGCGTCCGGCCCGCCCCGGCGCGCCGCGTCCCGGTGGCCCTCGTCCAGGCAATAACCCGTATGCCTCTTCTCAGGGCATGCCCCGTCCGGGTGGCTCCGGTAACGCTGGGCCTCGTCCCGGCGCGCCCCGTCCGGGTGGCTCTGGCAACGCTGGGCCTCGTCCCGGCGCACCGCGTCCGGGCGCGCCGCGCCCCGGCGGTAACCGCCCCAACCCGGGCATGATGCCTGGCCAGGCAAACTTCGCCCGCAACGCCGCTACCGGCAACAACACGTCCGAGCGCAGCGGTGGTCGCGGCGGTGGCCGCGGTCGCGGCGGTGCCCGTCCGGGTGCCGGTGCAGGCGCAGGCGCAGGAGCAGCCCAAAACAACGGCGGCGGTTTCGGTCCGCGCGGTGGTGGTCGCGGCGGTCGCGGCTCCACGCCGGGCGCATTCGGTCGCGGAGGCGGCCGCTCGCAGCGCGGACGCAAGTCGAAGCGCGCGAAGCGTCAAGAGTACGAGCAGCAGAACGCGCCGGTCATCGGTGGCGTCGCGATCCCGCGCGGTAACGGCGCGCAGATCCGCATCCGTCAGGGCGCGTCCCTGGCCGATCTCGCCGAGAAGATCGACGTTAATCCCGCAGCGCTCGTGACCGTCCTCTTCGCCCTGGGCGAGATGGCGACCGCCACGCAGTCCCTCGACCAGGACACCTTTGAGGCGCTGGGTGCCGAACTCGGCTACGACGTCAAGGTCGTCTCGCCTGAGGACGAGGATCGTGAGCTGCTCGAGTCCTTCGACATCGACCTCGAAGCCGAAGAGCTTGAAGACGCCGAAAACATGGAACCGCGCCCGCCGGTCGTCACCGTCATGGGTCACGTCGACCACGGTAAGACCAAGCTGCTCGACGCTATCCGTCACACGGACGTTGTCGACACCGAGCATGGTGGCATCACGCAGCACATCGGTGCCTACCAGGTCAAGGTCACGGCTGAGGACGGCACTCGCCGCCCGATCACCTTCATCGATACCCCCGGTCATGAGGCCTTCACGGCCATGCGTGCCCGTGGTGCCCAGGTCACCGATATCGCGATCCTCGTGGTCGCGGCCGATGACGGCGTCATGCCTCAGACGGTTGAAGCCATCAACCACGCGCAGGCAGCCGACGTACCGATCGTCGTCGCGGTCAACAAGGTCGATAAGGAAAGCGCGAACCCGGAGAAGATCCGTTCCCAGCTCACCGAGTACGGCCTGGTCGCCGAAGAGTACGGCGGCGACGTCATGTTCGTGAACATCTCGGCCAAGCAGCGCACAGGCATCCGCGAGCTGCTCGAGGCCGTCCTGCTGACGGCCGATGCGGCCCTGACTCTCGAGGCCAACCCGAACACGGACGCCCGCGGCGTCGCCATCGAAGCCAACCTGGACAAGGGGCGCGGTGCCGTCGCGACCATGCTGGTTCAGCGCGGCACGCTCCACGTGGGCGACTCCCTCGTGGTCGGCTCGTCCTACGGTCGCGTGCGCGCCATGTTCGACGACGCCGGCAACGACGTCTCCGAGGCTGGCCCGTCGACCCCGGTCGCGGTCCTGGGACTCACGTCGGTCCCGCGCGCCGGCGACTCGTTCCTGGTCGCTAACGACGACCGCACGGCCCGCCAGATCGCCGACAAGCGTGAGGCAGCCGAGCGCCAGGCCCTGCTGGCCAAGCGCCGCAAGCGCGTCTCCCTGGAGGACTTCGACAAGGTCCTGGCCGAGGGCGAGGTCGACACCCTCAACCTGGTCATCAAGGGCGACGTGTCCGGTGCCGTCGAGGCCCTGGAAGACTCGCTGCTGCGCATCGACGTGGGCGACGAGGTCGCGCTGCGTATCATCCACCGCGGTGTCGGTGCGATCACGCAGAACGACGTCAACCTGGCGACCGTCGACAACGCGGTCATCATCGGCTTCAACGTCCGTCCCGCCGAACGCGTGGCCGAGATGGCGGATGCCGAGGGCGTCGAGATCAAGTACTACAACGTCATCTACTCGGCGATCGACGACATTGAAGCTGCCCTCAAGGGCATGCTCAAGCCGATCTACGAGGAGGTCCAGCTGGGCACCGCGGAAATCCGCCAGGTCTTCCGCTCCGGCAGGTTCGGCAACATCGCCGGTTCGATCGTCCGCTCCGGCACGATCAAGCGCGGAACCAAGGCTCGCCTGGTGCACGACGGTGTGGTTGTGGCCGACAACCTCGAGATCGCCTCTCTGCGTCGCGAAAAGGACGACGTCACCGAGGTCCGCGAGGGCTACGAGTGCGGTATCACCCTGGGCTACAAGGACATCACCGAAGGCGATGTCATTGAGACCTGGGAGATGCGCGAGAAGGCTCGTGACTGATTCCGCAGCGTGAAGTATCGGGGTCCGAGTATGCTCGGACCCCGATCTTCGCACATCTAATGTTCTGACAAGGGCTTCAGTGCCCGAAAGGAGGGCGCGATGGCTGACGAGGCTCGCGTTCGTAAGGTGCAGGAGCGAATCCTGCAGACTGTCGCGTCGATGATTGGCCGCGATGTGAAGGATCCCCGCCTGGAACTCGTGACGATCACGGACGTGCGCGTGACGGGCGACCTGCAGCATGCGTCCGTTTTCTACACGGTGCTTGGCGATGACGAGCAGCGTGAGAAGGCTGCGCGTGCATTCGCTTCCGCGCAGGGCCTGTTTCGCTCACGCGTTGGCAAGGTCCTGGGGCTGCGCCTGACCCCGACGCTGGAGTTCATCCCGGACGCGCTTCCCGAGAGCGCGGCAGCCTTGGAGGATGCCCTCGCGAAGGCCAAGGCGAAGGACGAGGCGATTGCCGCCGCCGCGCAGGGCGCGACCTATGCGGGTGAGGAGGACCCCTACCGTCACGACGACGAAGAGGGCGAAGCGGACGAGAAGGATTGGGCCTAATCGCTCATGGCTCGTCGCCCCGATAACCCGTGCCCCGGCCTGCTCGTCATTGACAAGCCCGCTGGCATTACCAGCCACGATGTCGTTGCGCGTGTGCGACGCCTGGGCCACACCCGCAAGGTGGGCCATGGCGGCACGCTGGACCCCATGGCGACCGGGGTCCTCGTCATCGGTGTTGGTAAGGCAACGAAGCTCCTCACGTGGGTGAGTGGGCATTCGAAGGAGTATCTGGCGACGATCCGTTTCGGCATTGCGACCAACACGGATGATGCCGAGGGATTCCCCACGTCAGCGGTGGGGTGTACCTCCCTCAGCGAGTCCGACCTGGAGGCGGCGCTCGCGCCCCTGTGCGGTGACATCATGCAGGTTCCCACGACAGTGTCGGCGATCAAGGTGAACGGTAAACGAGCGTATGCGCTCGCCCGCGCGGGGCAGGACGTCGAGCTGGCGGCGCGCCCGGTGCGCATCTCGCGCCTGGAGGTTCTTGCGGCCCCGCGCATATCTGAGGTTTGCCTCGACGAGGCCGTGGTCCGGGAGAGCGCATGCGTTCCCGGGCCGGTTCGCGTCGTCGATGTCGACGTGGCTGTCGAGTGTTCGTCGGGCACCTACGTACGGGCCCTCGCGCGCGATGCGGGCGCGGCCCTGGGGGTCGGCGCTCACCTCACCGCGCTGCGGCGAACACGCGTCGGCGACTTCCCGCTTGAAGGCGCGCTCACCCTCGATGAACTCGCCGCCGCCGTGGAGGACGAAGGGGGTGGGGAACAGCCTGTTCTGCCCCTGATTCCCCTGGGTCGGGCGGCACTTACCATGTTCCCCGCCCTGCCCCTCACTGAGGCCGAGGCGGGTGCCTTTGCGCACGGCCAGGCCCCCCGACGTTCGCGCGAGCAACTCGCGCAGTGGGTTGCGCAAGTCGGCGATGCGCTGCCGATCACCTCGGAGGGGGAGGCCCCACCAATCGCGGCCACGTCACCGTCAGGTGAGGTCCTCGGCCTGCTGCGCATCGACGCTGCGCGCCTGCGGACCGTCCTGGTTTTTTAAGAAAGAGAGACAATGAACGTCTGGCAGTCCCTGACCGAGATCCCCGGCAACGAGGCCAGTGTCGTCACCATCGGTAACTTCGACGGCATGCACAACGGTCACAAGAAGGTCATCGCCACCTGCGTGGAGCGTGCCCACAAGCTCGGCGTCGACGCCGTGGCCATCACCTTCGACCCGCACCCGATTCAGGTGCATAAGCCTGAGGTGGGCCTCCAGCTCATCTCCCCGCTGCGTGACCGCCTCGACGCAATGGAGGCCGCCGGACTGGACGCCACTCTTGTCGCCCACTACGACAAGAGCGTCTACAGCCTCGAACCCGACGAGTTCGTTGACGAATTTCTGGTCGAGCGCTGCGGTGCCCGCGAGGTTGTCGTCGGTGAAGACTTCCGCTTCGGTCGCGGCAACGTCGGAACGATCGACACGCTGCGCGCCCTCGGACGCCGCTATGGCTTCGATGTCTTGACCGTTACCGATATCGAGGCACCCGAGGGACGCCGCTGGTCCTCCTCATGGGTGCGCGAACTCCTGGCTGCAGGCGATGTCTCCGGTGCCGCCCGCGTGCTCGGTCACCTGCACCGTATCCGCGGCACCGTCTGCCACGGCTTCAAGCGTGGTCGCACGCTCGGATTCCCCACAGCGAACCTCTCACAAGAGGTCGAGGGCGTCATCCCTGCAGACGGTGTCTACGCTGGCTGGGTCGTGCGTGCCGTCCCCGGCACCCAGTCCGCTGAGTTCCTGCCTGCCGCCATCTCCGTGGGCACCAACCCACAGTTCAACGGCGAGGAGCGCACCGTCGAGGCACACGTCTTAGGCCGCTCCGACCTGAACCTGTACGGCGAACGCATCGCTGTCACTTTCGTGTCGCGTATCCGTCCGATGCTGTCCTTCGATAACGTCGACGGCCTGTTGCGCCAGATGGACGACGACCTGCGTCAGACGGCTTCCGTCCTCGGTATCGGCGTCGCCGGGCGCGTCGACCCGGACTCAGTCACTGCCTCCTAACGCCTCCCCGGATCCATGCACCCGCCGGGGGTCCTGCCCCGCCTACGCATGCGGACAGATTACGGGGGAGAGGAGGAGGCCTTGCCCCCGACCGGCCAAATCGTTAGCTTCGTCGCTCACGAGGAGACTGACAACTCGGACGTGCTACTGTAGAAAAGCCGTACACCGGCCGCGGACTGTCAGCATCCGGGAGACGCCCGGATGCCCCGCGCAACGAATACAAAGGAGAAGCCTGTGCCGCTGAGCAAGGACGTCAAGGATCAGATCATCGCCGAGTACGCTACCCACGAGGGCGACACCGGTTCCCCCGAGGTGCAGATCGCGCTGCTGACCCGCCGCATCAAGGATCTGACCGAGCACTTCAAGACCCACACGCACGACCACCACTCCCGTCGTGGCCTGCTGCTGCTGGTCGGCCGTCGTCGCCGCCTGCTGGGTTACCTGGCTGACATCGACATCGAGCGTTACCGTTCGCTCATCGAGCGTCTCGGCCTGCGCCGCTGATTTTGGGCCGGCCCGCCTCCCATAACGGAGACGGGCCGGTTTTCACACGCCCGCCTCGGGCACGCCGTTTATTTTTCGCGCGCAAGCCGCCGGTTTTCGACAGTGGCCTCCGGAGAGTTGATCCGTGGGCTTCGATCGAAGGCCGAAGTGGAGCGCGACACCAACAAACCAAGGAGAAACGCCCCATGATGGAAGGCTCTGACATCATCGCCGCAGAGGCGATTATCGATAACGGCCGTTTCGGCAAGCGCGTCGTGCGCTTCGAAACCGGCCGTCTCGCCAAGCAGGCCGCCGGCTCTGCTCTGGCCTACCTGGATGATTCCACTACCGTTCTGTCCGCCACGACCGTTGGCAAGAACCCCAAGGACCAGTTCGATTTCTTCCCGCTGACCGTTGACGTTGAAGAGCGTCAGTACGCCGCGGGGCGCATCCCCGGTTCCTTCTTCCGCCGCGAAGGCCGCGCGGGCACCGAGGCCATCCTGGCTGCCCGCCTCATTGATCGCCCGCTGCGTCCCGGCTTCGTCAAGGGCCTGCGTAACGAGGTTCAGGTCGTCGAGACCGTCCTGACGATCGATCCGGATGACGCCTACGACGTTCTGGCGATCAACGCCGCCTCCATGTCCACCCAGATCGCTGGCCTGCCGTTCACCGGCCCGATCGGTGGCACTCGCCTGGCCCTGATCGACGGCCAGTGGGTCGCGTTCCCGCGCTGGAGCGAGCTTGAGCGTTCCGTGTTCAACATCGTTGTCGCGGGCCGCATCGTCACCAAGGAGGATGGCTCCGAAGACGTCGCGATCATGATGGTCGAGGCCGGCGGCGGCAAGAACGAGTGGGAACTCATTCAGGCTGGCGCTACCGCCCCCACCGAAGATGTTGTGGCCGACGGCCTCGAAGCTGCAAAGCCCTTCATCAAGGCCCTGTGCGAGGCTCAGATCAAGGTTGCCGAGAAGGCCTCCAAGGAGACCGCCGACTTCCCGCTGTTCCTGGACTACACCGACGAGGAATACGCCGCTGTCGAGGAATACGCCGCCGAGAAGGTCGCTCAGGCGCTGCTGACCGAGGGCAAGCTCGCCCGCGACGAGGCCGTGGATGCCGTCAAGGAAGAGATGCTCGGTGCCCTGGCCGAGCGCTTCCCCGAGTCGGAGAAGGCCCTCAAGGCCGCGTTCCGTTCGCTCGAGAAGGCCACGATCCGTAATCGCACCCTGCGTGAAGAGATCCGCATGGATGGCCGTACCCCGCGCCAGATCCGTTCTCTCTCCGCCGAGGTTGAGGTCCTGCCCCGCGTGCACGGCTCCGCCCTGTTCCAGCGCGGTGAGACCCAGATCCTGGGCGTGACCACCCTGGCCATGCTGCGCATGGAGCAGCAGATCGACAACCTGTCGCCCATCAATTCCAAGCGCTACATGCACCAGTACAACTTCCCCCCGTTCTCCACGGGCGAGGTTGGCCGCGTCGGCTCCCCGAAGCGCCGCGAGATCGGCCACGGTGACCTGGCCGAGCGTGCCCTGGTTCCCGTCCTGCCCTCGCGCGAGGACTTCCCCTACGCGATCCGTCAGGTCTCCGAGACCATGGGTTCTAACGGCTCGTCCTCGATGGGATCCGTGTGTGCCTCGACCCTGTCCCTCCTTCAGGCCGGCGTGCCGCTGCGCGCCCCCGTCGCGGGCATCGCGATGGGTCTCATGACCGGTGAGGTCGATGGTCAGTTCAAGGCCGTCACCCTGACCGACATCCTGGGTGCCGAGGACGGCTTCGGCGACATGGACTTCAAGGTTGCCGGTACCCGCGACTTCATCACGGCCCTGCAGCTGGACACCAAGCTTGACGGCATCGACTCCCAGGTGCTGCGCGCTGCGCTGGCCCAGGCACGCGACGCCCGCCTGGCGATCCTCGACCTGATCAACCAGGCGATCGACGGTCCGGATGAGATGAGTCCGAACGCTCCTCGTATCATCACCGTCAAGGTTCCCGTCGACAAGATCGGCGAGGTCATCGGTCCCAAGGGCAAGATGATCAACCAGATCCAGGACGAGACCGGCGCTGACGTCACCATCGAGGACGACGGCACCGTCTACATCGCCTCCTCCGACGGTGCCTCCGCCGAGGCCGCCCGCACGATGGTCAACCAGATTGCGAACCCGCAGATGCCCGAGGTCGGCGAGCGCTTCGTCGGCACGGTCGTCAAGACCACGTCGTTCGGCGCCTTCGTGTCGCTGACCCCCGGTAAGGACGGCCTCCTGCACATCTCGCAGGTTCGTCGCCTCGTGGGCGGTAAGCGCATCGACTCCGTGGACGATGTCCTGCAGGTCGGCCAGCAGGTCGAGGTCGAGATCAACGAGATCGGCGACCGCGGCAAGCTGAGCCTGCACGCCGTCATCGACGGTGAGGCTGGCGAGCTGGAGGCCCCCGAGGGTGAGTCTTCCGAGCCGCGTCGCGAGTGCCGTGACCGTTCTGAGCGCCGCGAGCGCCGTCCCCGTACCCGCACCCGTCGTCGTCGCGATGACGAGCGTGAGGAAGGCGCGTCTGAGGAGTGAGTAGCTCCCGATAGCTGACAGTGACCGGTGGCCGGGATGGAGCGCGTGCTCCATCCCGGCCACCAGCCCTTGTGCGGCTACACTGTGAACGTTTCGTGCCAATCCCCCGACCCGCGGGGACGCAAGAGGAGAAGAATGACGCCTAAGCCGCTGCCGCTCGACGAGACCCGCCTGTCCATCGAGGACGGTGACACGCGCATCGAGCGCACAATCCTGGGGGCTGGGACGCGTGTGCTGACCCAGACGATTCCCGCGACGAAGAGTGCGGGCGTGTCCCTGTGGGTACCTGTGGGCTCGCGTGATGAGGGATCGCGCACGGCGGGGTCCACTCACTTCCTCGAGCATCTCCTCTTCAAGGGCACGAATAAGCGTTCGGCTCTTGACATCGCTGTCGCCTTTGACAGCGTCGGTGGCGAGTCCAACGCCGAGACTGCTCGCGAGCACACTGCGTACTGGGCGCGCGTTCGCGACGCCGACCTGGACATGGCCATTGAGACGCTTGCCGACATGGTCACCGACTCGCGCCTGGACGAGGATGATTTCGCGATGGAGCGCGGCGTCATCCTCGATGAGCTGGCGATGGGGGAGGACTCGCCTACGGAAACCGTTCACGAGGCCTTCCAGCTGGCCGTCCACGGCGACCGTCCCATTGGCCGTCCCGTCGGCGGCACCTCCCAGGCGATTCGCGAGGTCGGCCGCTCTGACGTGTGGGAGCACTACCAGTCCCACTACTCGCCCTCCTCGCTTATCGTCGCAGCCGCCGGCCACGTCGACCACGACCACATCGTCGAGCGCGTCCAGGCCGCCCTGGAGGCATCCCCCTGGGATCACGCGAGCGCGGCCGCGCCCCGGCCTCGTCGATCAACGACCGCGACGCCCATCGCCGACCACGAGAAGGACATCACGCGACAGCGCGACGTCACGCAGGCGCACGTCCTCATCGGTTGTGAAGGCTTGTCGGCCACTGATCCGCTGGGTCCCACGATGAGTGTGCTGCTCTCGATCCTTGGCGGGTCCATGTCCTCGCGCCTCTTCCAGGAGGTGCGCGAAAAGCGTGGCCTGGCTTATACGACCTACGCCTACGACGTCGCTTACTCCGACACGGGTACCTTCGGGATGTACGCGGGCTGCAGCCCCGACAAGGTCGACGAGGTTGAGACCATCATGCGCGCTCAGCTGGAGGACCTGGCCGCGGACGGCCCGACCGAGGAGGAGATGACGCGCGTGCGCGGGCAGGTCCGCGGAGGCGTCGTCCTGGGCCTGGAGGACAACTGGTCGCGCATGATGCGACTGGGCCGCTCGGAGATCGTCGGGCGCTACCGTCCCATCGACGAGTCGTTGGCCGAATTCGACTCGGTGGGCGCGCATGACGTTCGCGCCCTGGCCGCCTCCCTTATCGCCAAACTGGACTGCCGCGCGCTGGTCCTGCCCCAGGACTGAGTCGTGAGAATCCCCGCCCGCTGCCCGGGTGCGGGGCATAGCCTTGACACTAAGCAACCCTTTCAGAAGGAGACAATGATGATTCGCGTGGCAGTGACCGGAGCTAAGGGCCGCATGGGCTCCACCGTCGTGGCGGCCGTGACCGGTGCCCCCGATATGGAGGTCGTCGCTCAGCTGGATGCAGGTGATCCGATCACCAAGAAAACCGTTAACGGCGCGCAGGTCGCCGTCGACTTCTCGGTTCCTGGAGTCACCGAGGCGAACGTGCACGCGCTCCTTGACGCCGGTGTGGATGTCGTCGTGGGCACGACGGGGTGGACCGAGGAGTCCTACGCGCGCGTGCGCACTCATGCGCAGGAGGCGGGGCGCGCCGTCCTGATTGCCCCGAACTTCGCGATGGGCGCGGTGCTGTCCATGAAGTTTGCTGCCATGGCCGCCCCCTACTTCGAGTCCGCCGAGGTCATCGAGATGCACCACCCGGGCAAGGTGGACGCCCCCTCGGGCACGGCGGTGGCCACCGCGCGCGGCATCGCTCGCGCACGCGCCGAGGCTGGCCTGGGCGACATGCCCGACGCCACCGAGATGGACGAACTGGGCAGCCGAGGCGGTCGCGTCGACGGCGTCCCGGTGCACGCCGTGCGCCTGCGCGGCCTGACTGCCTCCGAGGAGATCCTCCTGGGCAACGAGGGCGAGCAGCTGGTCATCCGCACAGACTCCTTCGACCGAGTGTCCTTCATGCCCGGCGTTCTCCTGGGCGTGCGCCGCGTGATTGGCCGGACTGGCCTGACGATCGGTCTTGATCAGGTCATGGGCCTGTGAACGCTGCCCCGGACCGTTCTGTGAGGCCCGCCCAGCGCGGCGACGAAGGTGCCATTGCTCGTCTGCAGGTCGGTGCCTGGCGTGCCCTCATGGGAGAGGACGCCCTGGCGTCCCAGGGCGTCACCGAGGAGCTGCTCGCCCGCCGCTGGGAGGCCACCCTGTCCGCCCCCTCTCCCGCGGGCAGTGCACTCCTCGTCGCGCTGCACGCCAACACCATCGTCGGCTTTGCCCTGGCAGGGCCGGACGAGGCCGTGGACACCTCCTCCGGGCACGGTTCCGCGGGGGAGGGGAGCGAGAGGGCGACCCAGGTTTACGAGCTTGTCGTAGACCCGAACTTCCGGCGCGCCGGACACGCCTCGCGCCTCCTGGCAGCCGTCGCGGACCTGACCAGCGGCGTGCTGCACGTGTGGATCGGCGCGGACGATGAGGAACGTCAACGTTTCTACACCTCGGCGGGCTTTGCCCCCTCGGGGGGCGTGCGCACGCTCGGTGATCAGGCCCAGCACATGTGGTGGGCGCGCCGCGACTAAGGACCCACGACGGGCGGGAGGCATGGCGAGCCTCCCGCATCGTGGACTCTCCTTACGAACCGGCGGAGGCCTCGTTACGTGGCGAGTGCGTAAGATGGGGGCATGACGAATATTCCTCCTCGCCGATTCGGTTCCCTGGCCGCCGCCATGGTCACCCCCATGACCGAGGCCGGCGACATCGACCTGCCCTCTGCCCAGCGCCTCGCGATCAAGCTCGTTGACGAAGGGTGCGACACGATCCTCCTGTCCGGTACGACGGGCGAGTCGCCGACGACACACCAGCCCGAAAAGAATGACCTCACCGACGCGGTTCGCGAAGCCGTCGGAGACCGTGCCTTCATCCTGTGCGGCGCCTGCTCCAACGACACAGCACACGCCGTGCGCATCGGTGAAGGTGCCCAGGAACACGGCGCGGACGGTCTGCTGATCGTGTCCCCGTACTACAACCGTCCCTCCCAGGAAGGCCTGCGCGCCCACGTGCGCGCCGTCACCGACGCTGTCGACCTGCCCGTCATGCTCTACGACATTCCCGGCCGCACCGGCATCGCCTTCTCCGACTCCACCCTTGACATCCTCGCCCAGCACCCGCGTATCCTCGGGGTCAAGGACGCCACCGGCGACGTCGAGACAGGCGTGGAGCGCATGCACCGCACCGGCCTGGAGTACTACTCGGGCGACGACGGCCTGAACTTCGCGTGGATGACAGGCGGAGCCTCCGGCTTCATCTCCGTCGTGACCCACGTGGCCTCTGCTCACTACCGCCGCATGATCGAGCTGCTCGACACCGACCAGGTGTGGGAGGCCCGCGAGCTCTCCTACTCGCTGCGCCCCCTCGTCCACGCCATCATGGGCGGCGGGCAGGGGGCCGTTATGGCCAAGGAGGCCCTGCACCTCCAGGGACGCCTGCCCAGCCCCGCCCTGCGCCTGCCCCTCGTGCGCGCCGAGGAGGCCGAGGTCGCCGCCCTGCGTGTGGTCCTGGCAGCCTCCGGACTGCTCTGAGAACCGGCAGGACACGCTCGCTATGCGCATGTGGTCGGTGCACCCGAGCCACCTGGACCGTGCGGGCCTGGTGGCCTGCTGGCGCGAGTCACTCCTGGCCCAGGCGGTCCTGGCCGGGCGCACCCGCGGCTACCGCAACCACCCCCAGCTCGAACGCTTCCGCGCCGTTCCTGATCCGGTCACTCCGGCGGTGGCGGTGGGCGCCTATCTGTGGGGGCTGCGCGAGGAGGCCGTCCGGCGCGGCTACCGCTTCGACGCCTCCCGCATCGACCTGCCTGAGCCGGAGTGCACCGGCGTCAGCCTGACGGTCACCGAGGGGCAGCTGGAACTGGAGC
>NZ_CAJPJE010000030.1:0-27167 GCF_905369875.1 Actinomyces sp. ICM47 | reverse complement strand
TCCCCACGCTTTCGCTCCTCAGCGTCAGTAACGGCCCAGAGACCCGCCTTCGCCACCGGTGTTCTTCCTGATATCTGCGCATTCCACCGCTACACCAGGAGTTCCAGTCTCCCCTACCGCACTCAAGTCAGCCCGTACCCACCGCACGCCCCCAGTTAAGCCAGAGAATTTCACGGCAGACGCGACCAACCGCCTACAAGCCCTTTACGCCCAATAATTCCGGACAACGCTCGCGCCCTACGTATTACCGCGGCTGCTGGCACGTAGTTAGCCGGCGCTTCTTTACCCACTACCCTCACCACAACCCACGTCGCGGCTTGACCATGAGCGAAAGAGGTTTACAACCCGAAGGCCTCCATCCCTCACGCGGCGTCGCTGCATCAGGCTTTCGCCCATTGTGCAATATTCCCCACTGCTGCCTCCCGTAGGAGTCTGGGCCGTATCTCAGTCCCAATGTGACCGGTCACCCTCTCAGGCCGGCTACCCGTCAAAGCCTTGGTAGGCCATCACCCCACCAACAAGCTGATAGGCCGCGAGCCCATCCCCCACCAGAACAAACCTTTCCACCAACCCCCATGCGAAGATCAGTGAATATCCAGTATTAGCACCCGTTTCCGGGCGTTATCCCAAAGAAGAGGGCAGGTTACTCACGTGTTACTCACCCGTTCGCCACTCATCCACCCAACAAAAGCTGAGCTTCAGCGTTCGACTTGCATGTGTTAAGCACGCCGCCAGCGTTCGTCCTGAGCCAGGATCAAACTCTCCGAACAAAAACAAAAACGTTAAAGCCCAGAAAAACCAACCAACCAAACAAACCAGCCGATCAGCAATCCCAACCAAAAACACTCAAAAACAAAAAACAGGCATAAAAAACAAACAAACACACTATCGAGTTCACAAACAACACCCACACAACCAAGCGCACACAGCACAAGCCCCGCACACTCAATAGGCGATTCGCGCCATGTTTCCGCGACCCGAGCATCTCGCTTCGTTCGCTGCCGTTCGGCGCAACAAGGAAAACAATACGCATGTCCGAGCGGACCGTCAAATCATAACGGTCCGCTCGTCTCCCAGAAGCTTTTCCGCGGAATTCCGGGCTTTGTAGCAGATTTTTGCCCACAAAACACCTAAAATTCAGCACTTTTCATGTCACAGAACACAGAATATCAAACAAAATGTGTGCCAGGCCACGCAATCTCATAACGCGATCTAGCATGCTGATCAGGACTTATACCGAGACCATCTCATTTGTTGCCTGAAACTTTACCAAGCGTTGACCTAGGGGCTATACTCACATCATCCGAGCGGCATCGCCGCATCCATCAATGCTAGGAACTTCCATGATTGCATCCGTTCTCGGCTCCATTTCCGACTTCATGTACACCTACGTACTAGTCGCACTGCTGATCGGCGTGGGCCTGTACTTCTTCGTCTTCACCCGCGCGCTCCCCCTCCGCATGTTCGGAGAGGCACTCCGTGTCGTCATGGAGCCTCCGAAAAAGGAAGGCGGCGTCTCGTCCTTCCGTGCGCTGATGGTCTCCACGGCCTCGCGCGTGGGCGTCGGTAACATCGCTGGCGTCGCGACGGCAGTGACGGCGGGTGGCGCTGGCGCTGTTTTCTGGATGTGGGTCATCGCGACGATTGGAGGCGCATCCGCCTTCATCGAGTCGACGCTCGCACAGATCTACAAGAAGCGCGGACCCCACCACTCCTACGGTGGCCCGGCCTACTACATCCAGACGGCACTCAAGCAGAACTGGCTGGCCTATCTCTTCGCTGTCATGCTCATTCTGACCTACATGGGCGGCTTCAACCTGCTCGCTTCTTTCAACGTGGCCGACACGTTCACGCAGTACTCCTGGGCGAACGAGTGGACTCCTTGGGCCGTCGGCGGCGTCCTTGCGGTCCTGATGGCCGGCTCAATCCTGGGCGGCACTCGACGCCTGACCGACGTGACCGGCTTCCTCGTCCCGATCATGGCGATCATTTACCTGGGTGTGGGCGCGGTCGTCATTGTCTTCAACTACCACAATATCCCCGCGATGTTCTCCGCAATCTTCTCGGGAGCCTTCGACTTCAAGGCGATTTTCGGTGGTTTCGCAGGCTCTGCGATGATGCTCGGCATCAAGCGTGGCCTCTACTCGAACGAGGCCGGTGTGGGTTCCGCGCCGAACGCCGCAGCCTCCGCCTCCGTGTCGCACCCTGCCAAGCAGGGCCTCGTTCAGATGCTCTCGGTCTTCATCGACACGATGATCATTTGTACCTTCACCGCGTTCGTGGTCCTCTCCTCGGGTGTCGGTGACGACGGCGGCGTCACCGGCGCTCCCCTCGTGAAGGACGCGATGGCTACGGTGCTCGGCCAACCGATCGCGCAGGTCTTCATCTCGGTGGCACTGTTCCTCTTCGCGTTCACGACGCTGGTGGGCAATTTCTACTACGCCGAAGTCAACTTCCGCTTCCTGCTGCGCAACATCAAGCTGGAACAGTGGATGCTGACGGCCTTCCGCCTCGTGGCAGCTGCCCTGGTCTTCTGCGGTGCGCTGCTGAAGTTCGAGGTCGCGTGGAGCTTGGGTGACATCCTCATGGGCCTCATGGCACTCATCAACCTGCCGGTGATTGTGATCCTCGGTCGCATCGCCGTCCGTTGCGCGAACGACTACACGGCGCAGCGCAAGGAGGGCCTGGACCCGAAGTTTACCGCCTCCTCGATTGGTCTGGATCCCTCCGAGCTGGACTACTGGCAGGACAAGAAGGCTCCGGCCTCCGCCAAGGACGCTGCCGAGAAGGCGGCCGTCTAAGCGAGCACTGCTCCACACGCCTTGCCCCGGCCTCGCATCGACGAGGCCGGGGCACGTTTATGCGCATGGGCGGCGGGCGAACGCCGCGGGATTCCTATGCGTCGCCCAGCCAGGCGCGGATGTGCAGTCCGCCGACGTGCCCGCACGCGGAAAGGGCTCGAGCCACTGTGTCGGCAGCCCACCCGAGCATCTCAGGGCCCCCGTGCGGGGCGCGCAGAGCGGCAGCCACTCCGGCGCCGGAGGCCATGGAGGACTCCACGGTGAGCCCCATCTGCACACACGAGACCAAGGCCTCGTCGAATCCCGAGCATGACAGAACCTGTCTCCCATATCGCACGCCCGCCTCGACGTAGATGAGCGGACCAAGGGCAACCAGGGACAAATCCAGCGCGCCAATGGGCAGGCTGCCGTCTTCCCACGGTTTGTTTGCGGTGGAGCGGGCGTAGCCCGGCGGCAGGTCACACTCGAAGACGCACTCGTCGACGCTCACATCGGCGACGAGCTCGAGGGTAGCCACGGAAGCGATCACGGAGGCCACGAAGGGGATGCGCCTGCCCGTTTCCCCGAGCCACGTGTCGACGAGGGCGTGGCACATCGCCGGGGCGGCGGCGTCCGTGGCAGAATCCCCTGCTACAACGGACGCCCTCGGCCCATCAACACCCCTGCCTCGTGGTGGTGCCTCAATGTCGCCTACGAAAAAATCGAAGGCGTAGAGCCCATGATGGGTGCGATCGTCGTCGAAGTCGGCGAATCCCAGCCCCGTACCAACGAGCACGGAGAGGAAGGCGTCGTAGAGGCACTCCCTGTCCTGCGCAAAGAGGTCCGCCGCGTGAGGCGCGCGCGGGTTCAGCTGGCCGA
Source organism: Actinomyces sp. ICM47 (assembly GCF_905369875.1). Lineage (NCBI taxonomy): Bacteria > Bacillati > Actinomycetota > Actinomycetes > Actinomycetales > Actinomycetaceae > Actinomyces > Actinomyces sp. ICM47. The sequence continues at coordinate 23,508 of NZ_CAJPJE010000030.1, read as the reverse complement.
CCAGCCACGCCTGCAACGCGACGTAGCCCTCGTTTGTCGTGCAATCGTTGAATCTCACGGCAACCTCCTCGTTCCGACGAGCGCACGCCTGACACTACTATGACAGAAACGAGGGCGCGCGGGAACCACTTTCGCGGGCAAGTCCGAGTACCAGCGAGACCGCGCGGCGGCGGCCCAGGCCGCAGAGGGACGTCATCTTCCCCCAACCAGCGCAAACGAGAGCGACGCGCACAAAGATGCCCCGGCCTCGTCCGGTGACAGACGAGGCCGGGGCGAAGGTCGAGACGGAGCGCTCAGCGGGTGGCGAGCAGCGCTTCCTCGGACTCCTTGGTCCACAGGCCGTCCTTCATGGCGGCGGCGACCTGCGGGAACTTCTCGGCCAGCTCGCTCAGCGGCGTGAGGCCCAGGTCGTGCAGCGACGGGAAGACCATGATCTTGCCGCCCGAGGTACGGTTCATCACCGCATTGATGGCGTCGCCGAAGCCCGCCATGCCGGTGACCGCCCACAGCGAGATCGTGGTGTCGATGACGCCGTCCTCGATCTTGCGCAGGACCGTGCGCATGTCGGACACGTCCGAACCGGAGGTTCCCAGCATGAAGATCTGGCGCTCGATGATGCCCTGCAGGTCAAAATCACCGAACGTGCCAGCCGGGATTCCCGCGAACGCGTTGAGGATGCCGCCCTGGGCCAGGAGGTCAACGGCCTGGGAGACCAGCGCGGGAACGGGCACGAGGCACGTCGCGTAGGTGTAGCCAAACTCCAGGGGCGTCGAGGAGGTATTGACGATGTCGAGGGGCACGCCGTTCTTCTCGGCGGTCGGGCCGACGACGGCCGCGAGGTTCGCCAGGCGCTCGTCCGACAGGTCGGTGCCGACCACGGAGATGCCGGGGACACCCGAGGTGACGGCGCGCATCGTGTGCATGACGCCCATCGGGCCGGCGGCGCCGACGAAGACGCAACGGTCGTTCTCGCGCAGGTCGCCGTTGGCGGGGATCCAGGCGTAGCCCTCGCGCGGGTCCGAGCCGGTCGTGCCGCAGAAGCGGGTGAAGTCGTAGTGGACGCGGCCGATGTCCAGGGAGACCTTGCGGGAGATCGTCTCGCCGCCCAGGACGACGCACATGGTGCCGCGGGTGCCGATCAGGAGCGCGGCCTTCTCGATGGCGTCGGCGTCCGAGCCGAAGAACACGACGTCGTCGAACTCTCCCTCGACGCCCTCAAGCTCCTCAGCGGCAACGCGCACAACCTCGGCGGGCTTATACTCGGCGGTCAGAGCGTCGATGTCGCCCTCGCCGACGACCAGCAGGCGGCCACCATCGGCGACGTGATCGCGCTCCACCCACGCGTAGGAACCCTCAACGGTCGCCCAGGGCTCGATGAGGCCAATGGCGGCGGCCGACGGCCCCTCCGACACGTGGATCAGGTACTCTTCCCCGTCCGGGGACACGACGCAGCGCTCGTCGACGACGACGTATTCCTCGAGGGCACCATCGAAGTTGTACCCGAAGGCACCGTTGGACTTCGAGGTGCGCAGGTGCTTCCAGTCCGCCTGGACCAGCAGACGGTCACCAACCTTGAAGTGCGTGACGGCCTCGCCGACCTGCACGACGCGCACCACGGGCTCGTGGCCGGGAGTCACAGCCTCCTGGTTCGGGTGGTAGGACGGGATGTCCTTGAGGGCATCCAGGTCGATGCCGCCGACCACGTCGGACTTGCGCGGGTGGCCATCGAACTGGTGGAGCAGCTTCGTATCGGAGAAGCAGATGCCGCAGGCTTCAACCTCGAGCAGGATCTGCGTCGGGCCAACGGGGTCAACGGGCTTCGCCGGGTTAACGACGAACTCCTCCTTGCCGACAATTTGGATGGCGTACTGGGTGGAGGGAACCTGGGTCATGACTGACTCCTTCACTGGGAAAACGATGGTGGGAACGAGAGGGACGAGGCCGGGGTACCCGAGGAGGGGACCGTGACTACCCTGGGTCCCCGGCCTCGAGACGGTGTCAGGAGAGCATGACCTGGCCGCCCGTGACGGGCACGGCCTGGCCGGTTTCGTACTCTTGTTCGACGATGTAGAAGATCGCGCGCAGGACGTCGATGCCCTGGGCACCGCGGCGCATGGGGACCTTCGCCTCGTAGAACTCCTTGACGTCGGCGACCGTCTTGGCACCGGGGACCTTCCCGGAGTTCAGGTACTGGACGAAGAGACCTCGGTCCGGGTCGGACCAGAGCGGCCCGTCGTAGAAGTTGCCGGGGCAGATCGCGTTGACCTTGACGCCGTGAGCAACCATCTCGAGGGCGAAGGACTGGACCAGGCCGATACCGCCGAACTTGGAACCCGCGTAGGCGGCGTTCTTGTTCGAGCCGACCAGGCCGGACTTGGAGTTGATCTGGATAATGTCGGTCAGCCATTCGGGTGCGGTGGAATGCTGGCGGGCCAGCAGCTGACCCAGGTGCTTGGTAACCAGGAAGAAGGCCACGTAGTTGATGTCCGTAGACAGGCGGAATGCCGAGGCGTCCTGCTCAAGGACGGAGCCAGCGCGCACGATACCCGCGTTGGACACGACCAGGTCGAGGCCGCCTGTGACGCGCTCGATTTCGGCGGCCATCGCGGCCACGGAGTCCTCGTCCGCGACATTGACGGTGATCGGGTGGGCGACGCCTTCGCCGCCCAGCTCGGCGGCCTTCGCGACCGCGCCCTCACCGTTCAGGTCGGCGACGTACACGAAGCAGCCGGCGTCCACCAGGCCTCGGGCGATCTCGGCACCGAAGCCCTGAGCACCGCCCGTGACGAGAGCGACGCGGCCGTTGATGGTGCGCTCGCCGGTGCGGGTCGGGCGGACCTCGTAGGTCTCCTCCCCCGCCCGCACGACGACGGGCAGTTCCGTCTCCTTCAGGGAGCAGGGGCACACCTCGGTGAGGGGGCCGTCGAAGGTGACGGTGGGCTCGGCCTCGCTGGGGGCCACGATGACCGGGCGACCGAGGGCCTTGAGGAACAGGCCGCGTACCTCGGGAGCGTTACTCATGATGGTTCTCTTTTCTCGACGCGTTCGTCAGTTGATCGATGTTGCTCGGGCAGCGAGAGCGGCGGCGTCCTCGCCGTCGGCAATCGCGCGGCCCAGGGGTGCGTACTCGCTGATGCGCTCCGCCAGGGCCTCGGGGGTCAGGCGGCCCGTGCGGCCCAGCAGGTGCAGGGAGGGGTCCACGGAGGACAGGGCCTCGTGCGCGACGAGCGCCCACGTGGCCTCGTTGAGGTCCGCGAATTCGGGGCGGCGCAGCTCCTCGCAGGTGAAGCGCTGACGGGGCTGGTTGATGTCCACTCCCGAAATCTCGAGCATGCCGTGGGCTTCCGCGAGCGCGTGGATGCGCGCCAGCTGCTCGGGGGTGTTGCGCGGGGGCATGTAGGTGACGGCACGCAGGCCGATGGACTCCATGTGCTCGAAGAGTTCGTCGAGGAAGTCGTCCTCGAACTTCTCGGCCTTCTTGTCCCCCGTCGGCGAGGCGGACACGTCACCCAGGTAGGCGTAGGTGGCGATTGCGCCGACCGAGTCGGCGAAAGCGACAACTTCGGCCGCGCTGGGCAGCTCGTCGGTCGGCTGGATGTAGATGCGATCCAAGTAGTTGGCCTTCAGGACGCCCAGCAGGTCGTACATGAGGTGCGGGTTGTCGGCGTCGGACAGGACGGCGGCCAGGGACGGAGGGATCTCGACGCCCATCTGCGCCAATCCCTCGGTCAGCGCCGGGCCACGTCCGAATCCGCGGATCAGTGCCGAGGCCATGGCGGCCAGCAGGTGGCGCTCGGTGATACCGCCGCCGTTTGCGTACTGCGAGATGCCGACCATGTCGGCCTGAGGGTCGAAGGGCTCCAGCCCCAGGTCGGTGAGGATCTGGTTAGCGCGCTCGGCCATGGCGAGCGTGCGCTCCAGGCGGGCAGCGCGCCTCGGGGCAAGCCACTCGGCGACCTTCTCGCGTGCCGGTGCGGGCACGCCCTGGACAGTCATGTAGGCCACGCCCACGGAGTCGGGGTTGTTGAGCTTGCGCTGAGCCAGCGGCGTGCCCTCGCCGAAGCGGGCGCGAATTTCGAAGCCCGTGACGGAACCCATGCCGAGGACGGACGTGGCCTCGCTCATTTCAGCCGCCGCTCCGATGGAGTCATGGTCCACCGAGCCGACGACGCGCAGGCCTGCCCGGCGCGCGAGCAGCGCGGCGTGCGTCGGCGTGTAGGGACTGAAGGAGAAGCACGTGTGGATGTGGTTGTTCGACTCGGGCACCCAGCTCGGGAAGTGCTCGTCGGCTGCGACGACGCGCAGCGCCTCGATGCGCTGGGCCGGGGTGGCGGCCGGGTCGTTGGTGATGTCCATGGGTTCTGCCATCTCTTCGTTGGGTGGAGAAAAATGTGGAGAAAGGAAGGGGACGCGAGGCCGGGGCACAGGTGAGGAGGAGGTTGCCCCGGCCTCGCGTGGCTCGCGTCAGGGAATGCGAGCCTCGGACGGGGGCGGGCCGGAAAGGGGAGCAGCCCGCCCCCAGTGCTTGTTAGAGACCCTCGCGGTTCAGGCGAGCGATCTCGGCCTCGGTCGAGTGCTTCGTGGTGGGCACGTGGCCGGGCAGCGGCAGGATGCGCTCGTGAATCGCGTCGAGGATCCAGGAGACCTGCGGGAAGAAGAACGACTCCAGCTCGGGGCCGGGCGTGATGCCGTTGCGCGAGCCAACGACCGCGATCGGCGCGTCGAGCGCGTCAAAGGCAAGGGTCTGCACGTTGGCGGCAACCGTGTTGAGGAAGGAGCCACGCTCGACCGCATCCGAGGTGAGGACGAGGCGACCGGTCTTCTTCACGGACGCGATGAGTTTGTCGTAGTTCAGGGGGGCGACGAAGCGCAGGTCGATGACTTCAGCGCTCAGGCCGTACTTCTCAGCCAGGACGTCCGCAGCCTCGAGGGCCTTGTACACGGTCGCGCCGTAGGCGGCAATCGTGATGTCGCTGCCCTCGCGGCGGATCGCCGGCTCGCCTTCTTCGGTCTCGTAGTAGCCCTCGGGCACGCCGCCGGGTTCGAAGTCCTCGCCCTTGTCGTAGAGCTTCTGGCTCTCCAGGAACACGACCGGGTCGGTTCCGGCAAGCGCCAGGTTGAGCATGCCCTTCGCGTCGGTCGGGGTCGTCGGGAAGTAGACCTTCAGGCCCGGGATGTGGGCGACGAGCGCGCTCCAGTCCTGGGAGTGCTGGGCACCGTACTTCGCACCCACGGACACGCGCAGGACGAGAGGCATCTTGAGCAGGCCGGCGCTCATCGACTGCCACTTGGCCATCTGGTTGAAAACTTCGTCACCGGCGCGGCCCAGGAAGTCGCAGTACATGAGTTCAACGACCGCGCGACCACCGGCCATCGCGTAGCCGACGCCAGCGCCCACAATCGAGGCCTCGGCGATGGGCGAATTGAAGAGGCGACGGTACGGCAGGGCCTCGGTCAGACCGCGGTAGACGGCGAAGGCACCGCCCCAGTCGCGGTTTTCCTCGCCCCATGCGGCCATCGTCGGGTCGGTCTTGAAGCGGTGCAGCATCGCCTCGAACAGGCCGTCACGGAACTGGTACATACGCATCTTGGAGACGGGCTTGCCACTGGCGTCGACGGAGGAGCGCACCTTCTTGGCCAGCGCCTTGACGCGCGGGTTATCCTCGAGGTCGATCTCGGGGGTCGCGTCGTCAAAGGCCTCGACCTTCTCGTTGGAGAACATGACGGTGTCGATGTAGCCGTCCGCAACGCGCGGGGTGGCGTCGTCGTCGATGGCCAGTTTGAGGACCTTGACCAGCTTGTCGGTCAGCGAGGCCGCGTAGCCGTCGATCTCGTCCTGCGTGGTCAGGCCGTTCGAGATGAGCAGGTTCGAGTATTCCTTGATGCAGTCCACCTGTTCCCACAGCTCGACCTCTTCCTTCGTGCGGTAGGACGAGGCGTCCGACGGCGAGTGGCCAGAGAAGCGGTAGGTGATGGTGTCCATGAGGACGGGGCCGCGGCCCTCCTCGAGGATCTTCTTCTTGCGGGTGGTCGCGTCCGCAACGGCCAGCGGATTGAGGCCGTCGACGCGCTCGGCGTGCATGGCCTCGGGGTTGAGGGCCGCGCCCACGCGGGCGAGGATCTCGTAGCCCATGGTCTCGCCGAAGGTCTGGCCGCCCATGCCGTAGAAGTTGTTGAAGAAGTTGAACAGGATCGGCGGGTTTCCACCGTCCTCCTCGCGCCACAGGGAGCGGAACTGATCCATCGACGCGAAGTTCAGGGCCTCCCACACGGGGCCACAGGCCAGGGCGGCGTCACCGACGTTGGAGACGACGATGCCGGGCTTGCGGTTGATGCGCTTGAACAGGGCCGCGCCGTTCGCGATCGGGGCGGAGCCGCCGACGATCGCGTTGTTCGGGTAGGAGCCGAAGGGCAGGAAGAAGGTGTGCATCGAGCCGCCCAGGCCGCGGTTGAAGCCGGACTTGCGGGCGAAGATCTCCGCGAGGGCTCCGAAGAGAATGAAGTTCTCGGTGAGGTCCTTCGTGTCCTTGTAGCCGATCTTTTCGGCGTAGGACAGGGTCTCGCCGCCGAGGAAGCCCTTCATGATGCCCTCAAGCTGGCCCTCATCCATCTGGTGCATGGCCGAGTAGCACTTGGCGAGAATCTCACCGTGTGAGCGGTGGGAGCCGAAAATGAAGTCCTCCGGCCCCAGCACGAAGTTCTGGCCAACGTAGGCGCTCTCCTGGCCGATGCCGAGGTGGGCGGGGCCGCGGTGGTTGTACTCGATGCCTTCCCACTGACCGGTCTTCTTGATGGAGTCGAGCATCGACTCGAAGGTACGCACGACGATCATGTCGTGGAGCATCTGGACCATGCCCTTGTCGCCGTAGCGGGCGAGTTCGGTCTCACGGTCGAAGGTGTACTGGTTGACGGGGACCTCGGGGAACTTCACGTATCCCGAGCGACGCACCTCATCGGGGTCGATGATAAGAGACTGAGTCATTGTTCTACTCTTCCTTGATGTAGTTGTTCGTTAGAGCTTGACGGCCCACGCGGCTTCGCGGATGACCTCGGAAACAGTGGGGTGCGGGAAGACGACCTGGCGCAGGTCCTCGACGGTCAGTTCCATCTCGAGGACGGCCTGCGCGCCCCAGATCATCTCAGCGGCATACGCGCCCAGCACGTGGATGCCCAGCACCTGGTGGGTCGTGGGGTCAACGAGGATCTTCGCCTCGCCGGGGGCCTTGAAGCCGTTCTCCGCGATGAAGCGGCCGGACATGAGGGCGGGGACCTTGGCGACGAGGACGTCGCGGCCCTCGCGCTGAGCGGCGGACTCGGTCAGACCGACGCCGGCGGCCTCGGGGATCGAGAAGACTGCCCACGGGACGGTGTGCCAGCGCATGACCTCGCCGCGCTTCTTCGCGGTCGGGTCGAGGATGTTCGCCGAGGCGATCTCCGCCATACGGTAGGCGGCGTGCGCCAGCAGGGAGCGTCCCGTGACGTCGCCGATAGCCCACACGTTGGGCAGATTGGTACGCATCGTGTCGTCAACGACGATGCCGCGGTTAATCTCGAGGCCAGCCTCCTGCGCGCCCCAGCCCACCGTCGCGGGACGGCGGCCAACGGCCATGAGGACCACGTCGGCCTCGACACTCAACTTGTTCTCGCCCTTGGAGTAGTGGACGGTGCCTCCGTCGAGTGACTCGACGCGGCAGCCCAGCTCGAAGGTTACGTCCTTCATGGCGGCGCGGGCCTTGGCGGCCAGGTCGTCGTCCATGAACGGCAGAATCTCGGGGGCCATCTCGATGACGGTCACCTGCGAACCCAGGGTGGAGTACAGGGAGGCGAACTCGACGCCGATAACGCCGCCGCCGATGATCGCGAGGCGGGAGGGGACCTCGGGCAGGGACAGGATGCCCGTAGAGTCAACCAGCGCCGGATTGTCCTGGGTGCCGGGCAGCGGGGGCATGGCCGGCACGGAGCCCGTGGCGATGATGACGTGGTCCGAGGTGTAGGTCGTGCCCTCGACGGTCACGCGACCGGGGGCGTCGAGGTGGCCTCGTCCGTTGATGACGGTGACGCCCGCCTTACGCTCGGTGGCTGCAACGCCCGCGACCAGGCCTTTAACGACCTGATCCTTCCAGGCCTGCATCTGCGTCCAGTTGACGGCAACGCCGCTGGCGTCCACGCCGAACTGGCTGGCTTCCTTGGCGTGCAGGTAGTTCTTCGCGCCGTTGAGCAGGGTCTTGGTGGGGATGCAGCCCACGTTCAGGCAGGTGCCGCCCAGGTACTGTTCCTCAACGAGGGCGACCTTCTTGCCGGCGTGCCCGAGGCGCTCGGCGGCCAGGTAGCCGCCGGGCCCCGCGCCGAGGACGATGACGTCAAAATGCGTGTCACTCATGAGTGTTCCTCTTTCCTCAGGCCAGGACCGTCACGTCGATGTTGTCGATGGCGGCAACCAGGTCGCGCAGGAACCGGGCGCCGTCCGCGCCGTCGATGACCTGGTGGTCGATCGTCAGCGACAGGTTGAGGCGCTGCTCCACGCTGATCGTGCCGTCGGGAGCCACGACCGGGCGCGGGGTGATTGCGCCGACGCCCAGGATGGCTGTCTGGGGCAGGTTGATGACGGGGGTGAAGGTCTCGATACCGAAGGAGCCGATGTTGGAGACCGTGAAGGTGCCGCCGCTCAGGAAGTCGGGGGCGATGGTGCCGTCGATGGCACCGCCCGCCAGGCGCTTGGCCTCGTCGGAGAACACTTTGAGGCCCAGGGTCTGCGCGGAGCGGATAACGGGGACGAGGAGGCCGCGCGGGGTGTCGCACGCGAATCCGAGGTGGACCTGCTCGAACTGGGTGAGTACGCCGTCCTCGAGGTGGGCGTTGAACACGGGGTACTTGGGCAGGGTGCGCGACACGGCGAAGCAGACCAGGTCGTTGAGCGTGATCTTGCCCAGGCCCAGAGCCGGGTCGGCGTTCTTGACCTTCTTGCGCATGGCGAGAATGCCGGCGGCGTTCGCCGTCGTGTTGAGGGTCAGCTGCGCGGTGGTCGTCAGGGACTCCATCATGCGCTTGGCGACGACCTTGCGCACGCCCTTGAGCGGGGCGGTGGTCGAGGCACCGGGGTAATCGGCACCCGCAGGGGCGGAGGCAACGGGGCGCGAGGCCGGGGCAGCCTCGGGCGTCCGTCCCCCGTCGGCGACGCTCACGCGGCCACCAATGCCGGTGCCTTCGGTGGCCTGGACACCGGCGGCGCGCGCGGCGGAAGTCAGGACGGGACCCGCAGCGATTGCGGCGGCGACGTCGCGCTCGATGACGCGACCGTGGGGGCCAGAACCCTCGGTAATGGTCGAGGCATCCAGGCCCGCCGAGGCGGCCAGGGCGCGGGCACGTGGGGAGACCGCGCCGGTGGCTCGCTCGGTAGCAAAGGCGGGGACAGCCTGCTCGGGTGCGGCGATTGCCTTTTCGGGTGCATCCTCGACGGGTGCGGCGTCGTCACCGGGCACGAGGCCGGAGATGTCTTCTCCGGGTTCACCGACGATGATGAGCGGATCCTTGACGGGGACCTCGTCGCCTTCCTCCCACAGGAGCTTCAGGACGGTGCCCTCGGCGGTGGAAGGGACCTCCATCGTCGACTTGTCCGTCTCGATGGATGCGAGGGTCTGGTCGACGGCGACGCTGTCGCCTTCAGCGATCATCCACTCGACGATGATGCATGACTCAACAGAGTTGCCCAGCTGGGGCATCACCACGATGGTGGCCATGTAATTCCTCCTAGACGATGCGCAGCTTCGTGCGCTCGGCCAATTCCTTGATGGATTCTTCGGGGATCTCATCGTCGGTGATGATTCCGGTGACCTGGTCGATCCCCATGAAAGTGACGAAGCCGGCTTCCCCGTACTTGGAGGAGTCTGCGAGCAGCCACGTCTCTTGTGCGCGTGTGCGCATGATGGAACCAACCTGCCCACCCTCAACGAGTTGGGTGGTCAGGCCGCGATCAACGCTGAAACCGTCCGTTCCGAGGAACGCAACGCGCGCGTTGAAGTCATTGATAGCGCGCTCGGCGACCGGCCCCACGAGGGACTCGGACTCGGCGCGGAAGTGCCCGCCCGTCAGTGTGATGTTCAGGTTCGGGTTGGATCGGGCGTTTGCGAAAACAAGGACGGAGTTGGTCAGAACCTGAACTCCGCGCTTGCCGGTGAGGTACTTGACGATGAGGGCGCAGGTGGTGCCGGCCTCGATCATGATCCGGTCGTCGTCGTAGATCATGTCCGCGGCGGCCCGGGCGATGCGCTCCTTCTGATCGACGCGATCATTCTGGCGCAGGTGGATGTTGCGGAAGGTGGTGGGGCGTGCGCCGCCGTGGGTGCGCACGAGATAACCCTGCTCGTCGAGGACCTTCAGCGAGGCACGCACGGTGACGGGCGAAACCCCCAGGTCGGAGGCGAGCTGGGCGACACTCACCTCACCCTCGCGGGCAAGGCGATCCAGGATGTAGTTCGTGCGTTCTTCTGCACGTCCCATGGCTTCACCTCTCGATGTATTCGCGACAACCTTCTGTCGCTTTCACTTTCGTTAAGAACAGAATAGTCATTTAAACGAAAGCATGCAACATCACATTGACGAGTCACCCAGCCGTGCACCACAGCGGCACACATGTTCACACACTCATCCAATCAAAGCCCCATTGCCTTGACAAAATGTGGATAAACAAGCGGGCGGGCGGCCCCGCAGGGACCGCCCGCCCGCCATCAAACGCCCAACAGCTTGGCACCTGGCTCACACAATTAAACGAAAATGAAACGAAAGCGCACGTCGCCGCCTCAGTGAGTCCATGCCTCGGACATGAGAAGTGTTTTACTCCCCCGGCGCACGCACGCCGACGGTGAGCAGCAGGTTGCCGTACAGGCGCTGCTCACCCGTCGCAACGATGATGCCCACGTTCTCATCGCGTGCGGCATCGTAGAAGTCCCAGCGGGAAATCTCGCCGAACTCGACACCCGGCAGCGCCGCGCGGAACTCGTCGTGAATCGGGATCTCCACCGGCTCGGCGTCGGGCGCGGGGGTCATGATCTCGGCGCGCTCGATCGGGATCGTGCGCTTAAGAACATCGAGAACCTGGCTGACGTCCAGCAGACCCGGGGCAAGGTTCAGCGAAATCAGCTCGCAGCGCGGGTTCACACCCGTCGTGTGCGGGTAGTTCGCGTCCGCCAGCAGGATCTTCGAGCCGTGGCCAGCGGCGGCCAAAGCACGCAGGAACTGGGGGTGAGTCATGGGACCGTAGAGCATGAACGTACCTTTCTTACAGGTGTGAACTGGCCCGGATGACCAGCTCGGGGTCGAGAACAATATCCTGGGAGGAGCCACCGTCCATGAGCGAACGCACGAGGCGCACCGCAGTGCGCCCCAGCCGGTCAAAGGGCTGGTGGATCGTCGTGAGCGGAGGCGCGTAGGAGTCAGCGCCGTCGATGTCGTCAAAGCCGACGACCCGCACGTCGCGCGGAACCACTCCCCCACGCTCGTAGATGTAACGCATCGCGCCGAGAGCCAGCTGGTCGTTCGCCGCCTGAATCCCCTGCGGCAATCGGCCCGCCGCGCGCATGACGTCGTAGCCGTCGCGCGAGTCCCAGGAGTCGGGCTGAAGGACGACGGGTTCGATGTCGTAGGCCTTGCACGCCTGCTCATAGCCGAGTCGGCGCATCTGCGCGTCCGACCAGCCGGAGGGACCCGCAATATGGATAACGTCGGTGAGTCCCTGGGCGAGCAGGTGCTCGGCGGCCAGGCGCGCGCCGCGCACGTTGTCCACCGCGACGGTCGAAATGCCGTCGAGTCCCTGCTCGCTCGTCAGGATGAGAACCGTCGGGAAACGCTTACCCGCCTCGATCGCGACGTCGATTGTGGGATCTTGACCACCCAGGATGATGACGCCATCCACGTCGAAGGGCGCGAAGTCGGAACGCAGCTGCCCGTCCGGCCCGTACGCGTAGGACAGGGACACGTGGTACCCGGCCTGCGCGGAGGCGTTGAGGATCGACAGCAGCACGGTGCCGTGCCCGTGGTACATGGGCGCAGCCAGCACGACCTGAAGGATGCTGGTGCGCTTGGCCGCGAGCGCGCGCGCCGCGTAGTTGGGCACGTAGCCCAACTCCTCGACAAGCTTGGAGATCCTCGCGCGCGTCTTTTCGGAGACTTCGGGGTCGCCGCGCACGACACGCGAGACGGTGTTGGTGGACACGCCGGCCGCGCGTGCGATGTCGGCCAGCGAGACTTTCTTAGGCGTTCGTCGGTACGTGGACATGGGTCGAAGCGCTCGCAGCGATGACGGAGGCGCGGTCCTGGGGATCCAGCGCGCCGATTGTTTCGAGCTGCGCGAGGAGAGAGCCGAAGGTCGAGGCCTCGATGGGGCCACGCACGACGGTGACGCCCGCGATCTGGGCGGTCAGGTCGCACAGGAGCCGGTTGCGCGCGCCGCCGCCCACGAGGTTGAGCTGGTCGGGGGCCTTCCCGGTGGCCTCCGTGAGTTCGCCGATTGCGCGGGCGTAGCGGCGGGCAAAAGACTCGATGATGACGCGCACGTAGCCGGCCATCGAGTCGGGGCGGGCGACCCCCTGGGCGTCGAGGGCCTCGTCGATCTTGCGCTGCATGTCTCCGGGGGTGGCGAAGGCCTCGCCATCGGGGTCGAAAACGCCGGAGGCTGGGGGCAGCTCGCGCGCCTGGGCGACCAGCTCGTCGGTGTCGGTGGGCGTGCCCTCGCGCTCCCACTGGCGCTGGATCTCCTGCAGAATCCACATGCCGGTGATGTTGAAGAGGGGACGCACTCCCCCGTCGGTGCGGCCCTCATTGGTGATGCCCATGTTGAAAGCGATGTCGCTCATGAGGGGCCGATCCTCGATGGCACCCAGGACGGACCAGGAGCCGCAGGACAGGAAGTAAGCGCGCTTGCCTTCCTCGATGGGCAGGCCGTGGACCGCGCAGGCAGAGTCATGGGCACCGCCGCGCACGACGGTCAGGGTTTCGAGGCCGGGGACCGTGCATGGGCCGACGACGGTTCGGTCGGCAGACAGCTCGCCGAACCAGCCACGCGGGATGTCGAGTCGGGCGAAGACCTCGTCGTTGAAGTCGCCGCCGCCGGGGGTGAGCAGGCCGGACGTCGAGGCGATGGTGCGAGACCAGCCGACGACACCCGTCAGTCGGTACACGAAGTAGTCGGGCAGGAAGAGTACCCCCGCGACGCGCTGAGCGTCGGCGGGATTTTCCTGCAGGTAGGCGAACAGCTGGTTCGCCGTGTTGATGGTCGCCGGCTGGTTTCCCGTCAGATCGAAGAATTCGCGGTCGCCGATGCGCTCACGGAAGGCGTCCAGGGTGCGGGAGGTGCGCTCATCACGGTAGGCGATAACGTCGCCGACGAGGTCGCCGTTCTCATCAAGGGGAGCCCAGTCCACTCCCCACGTGTCAATTGAGACGGAGCGGGCATCCGGGAACTGCTCCAGAGCCTTCTTCAGGCCGATGATCGTCTCGGCCTCCATCGTCGCCACATCCCACGTCAGCGTGCCATCCTGACGGCGGCGGGCCTCGTGCTTAAAGCGGTGAATGTCCGTGACGTCCAGGCGTCCGTCGGTGAGCGTTCCGGCGAGGACTCGTCCGGACGCGGATCCAAGGTCAACAGCAAGTACGGTGGTCATTGAAGTCTCCTGCTCAAAACGCCCTCGCTCAGCGTGTCCCGTCATTGGGATAGTAATACGGCTTTCCTCATCGGCGAGGCCGGGGCCGCGTCCCGGGACCGGGCTTACCCGGGAAGGTGCCCCGTTCGGGCTCGGGGAGAGAGGAACCCGGGCCCGAACGGGACGTGCATCAGCGGTACATCGGGCCGAAGGTCTCGCAGGCGCGGAAGTCAGCGCCCTCGAGAGATTCGGTGCCAAACAGCGACCACGCCTTGGGGCGGAAGATCCGCTCCTCGGGAACGTTGTGCATGTTGACCGGGATACGCAGCATCGACGCCAGCGTGATCAGCTGGCCACCAATGTGGCCGTAGGAGATCGCACCGTGGTTTGCGCCCCAGTTGTTCATGACGTCGTAGACGCTCTTGAACGCGCCCTCACCCGTCAGGTTCGGGACGAACCAGGTGGTGGGCCACTCGATGTTGGTGCGCTCTTCGATGGTGAAGGCGACCTCGTCGGGCAGCTCGACCGTGTAGCCCTCGGCGATCTGCAGAACCGGTCCGAGGCCACGCACCAGGTTCAGGCGGCACATCGTCACGGGCATCTCGCCCGAGGTGCGGAAGTGCGTCGAGAAGCCGCCACCACGGAAGTAGCCGGTCGAGGCCGGGTGGAAGGTCGTGGCCTCAAGCGTGGCCTCACGGTCCTCCTCGGTGAGTTCGTACCAGGGCTTAATGACGTTCTTGCCGTCGCGCACTGCCTTGCCGGCACCGTCCAGCGTGGTCGAGCCGGAGTTACGCAGGTCGAGCAGGCCGGCGGCCGCGCGTCCCTCGGGCTTCCAGCCGGTGGCCTTCTCGATGGACTCGGGACTCCAGTAGGTGCGCACATCGGAGAAGATCTGCGGCGTGTTGGTCAGCAGGTAGCCGAACAGCATCGAGGCACCGTTGAGCGAGTCGTTCTCGGTGGCCACGACGGAGGGCTGACGGATGCCGGTCCAGTCGAAGTTCGTGTTGAGGATGGTCTCCAGGACGTCGCCGTTCGGGAAGTGGTCCGTCCACTGGCGCTGTCCCTGGAAGCCGGCGGCGATGGCCCCGTGGCCGCCCGCTTCCTCCTCGAAGCCCAGCTCGGCCAGGCGCGGGTTGCCGTGCATGAGGTCGCGGGCGATGAGCGTCATCTTGGTGACGAACTTCCACCAATCCTCGTGCTTGTCGGGGTACTGCCACTCCGGCGGGTTCCAGTCCTTGCCCTGCTTGAAGTTCTCGCGGATCCACTGGTACGCCTTCTCGTACTCCTCGGGATCGTAGATGCCTTCTTCGATGCGACGCGTGAACTCGCTCATGTCGATGTACTCGTTGCGCATGCCCAGGTAGGAGCCGAAGAAGTCTGGGTTGACGACGGAACCGGCGATACCCATGGAGACGGAGCCCATGGACAGGTAGGCCTCGCCCTTCATCTGCGCGACGGCCAGGCCGGCGGTCGCGTAATCGAGGAGGCGGGTGCGCACGTCCTCGGGGATCGTGGTGTCGTCAGCGTCCTGCACGTGCTCGCCGTAGATACCGAAGGCGGGAATGCCAATCTGGGCGTGGCCAGCCAGGGCGGCGGCGAGGTACACGGCACCGGGGCGCTCGGTGCCGTTGAAACCCCAGATGGCGTGCGGCATCGCGGGGTCCATGTCGGTCGTCTCGGTGCCGTAGCACCAGCAGGGGGTGACCGTCACGGTCAGGCCAACGTTGTTTGCACGGAACTTAGTGGCGCAGGCCTGGGCCTCGTGGACGCGGCCGATCGTGGTGTCAGCGATGACGACCTCGACAGGGGCACCGTCCGGGTAGCGCAGGGTAGACGTAAAGAGTTCGGCGACGGACTTCGCCATGTTCATGGTCTGCTCTTCAAGAGCCTCGCGAACGCCCTTGCGGCGACCATCAATAGTGGGGCGGATTCCGATGCGGGGGTGGTTTGTCATTCTTCCTTCATCCCTCATGGTGACGTCGATGTCGGAGCGCGGGGGCGCTCGCCCCCTCGGATCCTTCTGGTTCTTTAGGTGCCGGGTTCGCAGGTCCCGCCCCGGCCATTCGGAGCGGAACCTGCGACGGGCCACCGGTACGGCATGCGCCTACCCGGCCCCAGCCTCGTGCCCTATTGAGCTAGCGTCTCACTCGTACAGGTTGGCCTTGATGCCAGCGTCGTCGATGTTGTTCTGGTCGTACCAGGCGAAGCCGGAGTCGATGACCGTGGGCAGCTTGGCACCGTTGATCGCGGCGACCGCGGCCTTGACCGTGTAGTAGCCGATCTTGACCGGCGACTGGGTCACGGCACCAGCCTCCTTGCCAGCCTTGATGGCGTCGATCTGGGTCTTACCCGAGTCGAAGCCCACGACGGTGACGTCCTTGCCGGTCTCAGCAACGCCCTGGACGATACCCGAGGCCGCGGCCTCGTTCGAGCCGTACATGCCGACGATGTCGGAGTTGGCCTGAATGATCGACTTGGAGGTGTCGGCGGCCTTGGTGACCTCACCGGCGATCTGCTCGTCGAGGAGCTTCAGGTCGGCGGGGGCGTTGGCCTTGAAGTACTCCTTGAAGCCCTCGCAACGCTGCTTGCCCGTGGTGGAGGTCGAGTCGTGGCAGACCATGCCAACCGAACCCGACTTGCCCTTGAGCAGCTCGATCATGTGCTGCGCGGCTTCCTCGGCGGCCTTGGTGTTGTTCGTCTGAACCGTGGTGACCGGGATGTCGGACTCAACGCCGGAGTCGAAGGCGACAACCGGGATGTTCTTGGACTTGATCTCGCTGAGCAGGTCAGCGGCGGCATTCGAATCCAGGGCGGCGAAACCGATGGCGGCCGGGCCGGAGTCCAGAGCGGACTTCAGCTGGTCGGTCTGCTCGGTCACCTTGGTCTCATCCTGCGGGCCGACGAAACTGACCTTGTAGCCCAGCTCCTCGCCAGCCTGCTCGGCACCTTCCTTCACAGCCTGCCAGAAGCGGTGCTGGAAGCCCTTGGAGACCAGGTAAATGGTCTGGGAGCCATCACCCTTGACAGCCTCCTTCTCCCAGTCCTGCTGCTCGCCGGAGGTGTCCACCTTCGAGGCACCCGACGATTCGGTCTTGGTGGAGCCTCCGGTGGCATCCGTCGAGGTCGAGCATGCAGCCATGCCCAGGGCCAAGGTGCCGACGGCAGCGGCGGCGACGATACGTCCGATGGGGCGCATTGGTGTTCCTTTCGTGGGGTGGCGGGATGACTCCCGCCTATCTGGAGAGTGAACCGACGGCGGTTCACGGGTTGTAATTGAGATGGAATAAGACTCAGGCTGCGTTTTCGCGGATGCGACGCAGGTTGTCGATGACGACCGCGAGGAGCAGGACGATACCGGTGACGACGAACTGCCATTCGGCGGCGATACTCATCATGGTCAGGCCCTTCTTGAGGGTCTCCATGAGGATCGCGCCAACCAGCGCGCCGGGGATCGAGGCGCGACCACCCGACAGGGAGGTGCCGCCGATGACGGCCGCGGCGATGACGTTGAGTTCCATGCCCACGCCCTCAGCGGGCTGGACGAGGCCGCCACGCGCGGAGTAGAGGACGGCACCGACGGCCATGAAGGCACCCGCAACGACGTAGATGATGATCTTCCACAGGCGCACGTTGACGCCGGAGAGGCGGGTGGCTTCCTCGTTGGAGCCGATCGCCAGGGCGTAGCGGCCCAGGAGCGTCTTGTTCATGAGGAAGGTCGCCAGGACCGTGAGGACCAGGAAGATCACGATGGCGTTGGCTACGCCCGGGATCGCCTTGCCGGCGGCGATGGCCTTGTAGCCGGTGTTCGCGATCACGATGGAAGACTTGTTCGAAATGATGAGCGCCAGGCCTCGGGCGACCATCATCATCGCCAGCGTCGCGATGAAGGGCGGCAGGCCCAGGATCGAAACGTTGAGGCCATTGATGAGGCCAATCGCCATGCCGACCAGCAAGGTCAGGAGCAGGCCGAGGCCGAGAGGCAGGTTCATCTTGTCGCCCGCCAGGAAAATGCCGGCCATGACGGCCACGAGGCTCATACCCGTACCGACGGACAGGTCAATGCCGGAGGTCGCGATGACGAAGGTAGCACCCAGCGCCATGACGCCCGTGAAGGCCGACTGCAGGACGATGTCCAGGTACACGTTCATGGTCGCAAAAGTAAAGTTCGGCACAGCAACGCTGAAGAATGCCAGGACCACGAACAACGCAACTGTGACGAGCAGCAGCTGCATGTTCCTCTTCAGGAAGGCCGCAACAGGCGACGGCGCCTCGAGGCCCTTGTTGTCGACGACGGTGCTCACGCGTTTACTCCGTTCGCTTCTTCCTGGCCGACGGTGGCCAGTTCCATGATGTTTTCTTGGGTGGCTTCCTCGTTGTCGAGGGTGCCAATAATGCGGCCGTGGGCCATGACGGCGATGCGGTTCGCCAGGCGCAGGACCTCGGGCAGTTCCGAGGAGATGACGATGATCGCCTTACCCTGCTTCGCTAGGTTTTCAAGCAGCGTGTAGATTTCGTCCTTCGCACCCACGTCAATGCCGCGCGTGGGTTCGTCGAAGATAAGGACCTCAGAGTCGCGCTCCAGCCACTTGGCCACGACAACCTTCTGCTGGTTACCGCCCGACAGAGAACGGACCTCGACGTCAACGCTGGGGGTGCGCGTGCGCAGCTTCGCCACGTACTCCTGGGCGACCTTGCGCAGCTTCTCCGTCGCGACGACCGACGCCTTGGTGAAGTGGTCCATGGCAGCCATGCCCGTGTTGAAGGAAATGTCCTTGTCCAGGAGCAGGCCGAACTGCTTGCGGTCCTCGGACAGGTAGCCGATGCCATGCTTGACGGCATCCGAGGCGCTCTTGATCGACACCTTCTTGCCGTGGACGTAGATGCTGCCCTCGGTGTGGGGGTCAGCTCCGAACAGAGCGCGGGCTACCTCGGTGCGACCGGCACCAACCAGTCCCGCAAAGCCGAAGATTTCGCCCTTCTTGACCTCGAAGGAGACGTCGTGGACAACCTTGACTGTCGACAGGTTCTCGACGCGCAGGACGACCTCGTCCGAGATCGGCTTGGTGGTGGGGCGCGCGTCGGCGGGCACCTCGCGACCGACCATCATCTTGACGACCTCACGCATGGGCGTGGTAGCCGTCTCAACCGTGCCGACGTACTTACCGTCGCGCAGCACGGAGATACGGTTGGTCAGCTCGGTAAGCTCGGGCATGCGGTGCGTAATGAAGATCAGACCGATCGTCGGGCAGACAAAATCGCGCACGAGTTCAAACAGCGACTCGGTCTCGGTCGTCGTCAGAGGAGCCGTGGGCTCGTCCATGACGAGGATCTTCGAGTCGAAGGACAGTGCGCGAGCAATCTCCACCATCTGCAGACGGGCGACCGGTAGGTCGCGACAGTAAGCGGTCGGATCGATCTTCATATTGAGGCGCTCGAACAGCTCGTAGGCGTCGCGCACCATCTTGCGATCATCAATGTAAGACCACTTCGAGGAACCCGGACGACCGAGGTACAGGTTCTGGGCAACAGTCAGGTCAGGAACAATATTGAGTTCCTGGTGGATGATCGACAGGCCGAGGTCACGGGCATGCTCAGGCGACTGAATGTCAACCTGCTCGCCCTGCAGCCAGATTTCTCCGCCCGGGTCAGCCTTGTGAATACCGGTGAGCACCTTCATGAGCGTGGATTTGCCCGCTCCGTTCTCACCGCAGAGACCCAAGACTTCACCGGGGCGAAGGTCGAGGTCCACGTCGGACAGCGCCTTCACGCCGGGGAACGTCTTCGAGATCCCCTTTAGCTCTAGTAAGTTCGTCACTTCTCACCCCTTGGGTACCAGTAACTTCTCTGTTTCTGGAGTTTGCTCCCTCGTTTTCGTTAACGCTAACGGAAACGTATCCGAAGGAACGCCCTCTTTGGCGTCCCCCCCAAGAGTAAGTCATCAGATGAGTCTGCGCGAGTTAAATTGGCCCACACGTAACCGAATTGAAATTTAATTGAGAGTCGATAAACCTTACAATTCCGGGCTTTCTAGCACATTCTTGCGGATGGTTCGTGCGACACCATCGAGCCACTCCTGACTGACAAGACATTGCCCGAGTAGTACCTTCTCGCGTGTCGAATCGTGAGGTATCCCCTCCCTCTCCCACTCAATGATGCCCCGACCTCGTACGGTTGTCGGAAAAGTTCCGTGAACGTTCACGACGCGCCACCACGGGACACCACCGCCCCAATCGTGCATAATCCGCCCAACAACGCGTGGACCGGTCCCCACCGCGCGCGCGATCATCCCGTAGGTCGCCACCCGCCCCGGCGGAATCGCCTCCACGACCCGCAGCACCGCCTCAACCAGTTCCTCGCGCACAACCCCTCTCCTCTCTCGCCGATCCCGACAACGCAGCCACGGCCTCGTCCCCCAGGCCCGGGCGCACCCACGGCAGGCGCGCCCGGAGCACGCACCTAGGGGTGAACCTTCGACGGCGAGGACACCATCAGGCCGGTCGCACCGGCCGCGAGCGCCCGCTTGGCCTGCCCAGGGCTCGTGATGATGTGCGCGATCGTCGGGCGCTTGGCCGCCTTGAGCGCGCTCCAGGCCTCCGGGCGCGCGTTCCACTCCATCCCCAGCACATCCCACTGCGAGAGCTTCACCGACGCCAGCTCGTTGGGGTAGAGCATCGCCATCGTCATATACCCGCGGGCCTTCGCGCGAGCCGAACTCGTACCCTTCGCGAACGTCTTCCACAGGACGCGACGCTCAGGGTGACCGCCGAACGCCCGGTGCAGGTACTCGAAGAGCACGGCCTCCGCGGCCAAGTCCCCCTTGTTCTTCTGGTCCTGGGACGACGTCGTCTTATGGTCGATCGCGAGCACCACGTTGGAGGGAATTCGCTCGACGATGTCGCTCAGGCGCAGGAACGGGCCCGAGGCCTGACGCAGCTTACTGAGCGTCGACCACGGAGTCTTCCAAATCTGATAGTCCGTCCCCGGCACATTGCGCGTCGTCTTCCAATCGTGGATCGCCACGAACTCGCCGGAGGCGCAGCGGCGCACCGAGACCTCCAACGCCTTGAAACCCGCGCGCAACGACGCATCCAGCCCCTGGCGCGTGTACTCGGGAAACTCCATCCCACCCATTCTGTGGGCAATGTAGAACGGGCGACCGGCCAGGAGCCTTTTGACATAGTGCGGGCCGAGGGCGTCCACCTCCTGATCCACCGCCGTCTCAGTCCCCATCGTGACGTCGCTGACTGATTCGTGTGCCATGCGTGCTTGCCTTTCGAATTGTTGGCGCATCTGCCAGGCCGGTCCCAGCTAGCGGCTCGCCCGGCCTTGACCGAAGCAAACACCCGGACCGCCGGAGCATCAACGCACCTGGAAACGACAGTGAATTATAGGCCCAAGTCGTTTGTCAGGTCCCAGCCTGATGCCGATTGTCCTGACAGGTGCGCGCCATCTCGCCTCATTGCCGAGGCGCACCCGGGTCGGGCGATCAGGCGCGCGGATCGTCCGGCAGTTCAATCATCTTCGCCACCGCCCACAGCACCGCCTTGGGGTCCACCGGCACAACCGCCAGGTCCGTGGGCTCAATCCGATCGAAGCCAGCGTCCGGCCCCTCGGCCGAGGAATCAGATCCGGAGAAGTCGGCCACGGCCTCGTCCCGGGGAGCGGCAGGCTCCCCCACCGTAGGCACCCCGAGCGCGTTGCCGACCTATAGGTCATGCCCGCGACGTCGAGCACCCTCAGCTCCGAGTCCGCGGCGTCCCAGCCAGCGCTCTCACGCGAACACGAAAAGGTCAACGCGTGGAAATCCCCCGCGCGCAACGCGTCTCCCAGGGGCGATCCGACCGGGGAGACCACGGACAGGTCCATGAGCTCGCGGAACGTGCGTGTCAGCGGCCGCTGCCCCATCAGCATCGCCTTCTCCGGCAGCCACCGCAGCCCGTCCACCACGCCCGTGCGCGGCCCCAGCCGCGTGTACCCACGCACAAAGCCAACGATCTCGCTGGGGAGGATCTCGTCGACCTTCACGGAGCGGTTGGTGTGCAGCTCGACCAGGGCACGCTCGTCATTGAACCACACGCGCATGAGACGAGGCCTGCGCCAGCCACGCGAATGAACCGCCCACACGTCCAGGCGGCGCGACGCCCACGCGCGCGGCGACGCGGCCCAGACGGCCTCCGGGCCGTTTGTCATCTCCTCTTCGAGGCTGAGGTAGCGACGCCGCTCAAGCGTGACCTTACCGAGATGACTCGCCGTGTAACGCGGCGGGAAAGATTCGCCGGGGTCGGGGCCGCCCCACACATCCTCCACCATCACAAGCCGATCCCGGTCCCGGGGGCTGCGAGGCGTCTCCTGCCAGCGCCGCCACGCCTGCGCGAGCACGCTGTAACGCTCCTGGAGCGCCGCGGTGCGTGCCTCGTCGGGAGGCTCGATGCCGCGCGGCCTCACGTCGGGCCTCTTGCCCGCATCCGGGCGCGTGAGGACGTGAGCGCCGTAAGCGAAAAGGCACGCGATAATCAACAACACCATGACGAGGGTCCCCAGCCACTCCGGCATGCCTAGCGCCCCCGATCTCATCACTCACGCATATCAACAAAAAGCCCCGAGTCCGTGAGGACTCGGGGCGTCTGCTCCTGCGACTGGATTCGAACCAGTAACCGTCCGATTAACAGTCGGATGCTCTGCCGTTGAGCTACGCAGGATTGCGACAAGAGAAAATAGTAGCAGAGACTATTCGGAACTGGCAAGCCAGATACGGGACTGGAGCTATGCTGCGTGTCACTGGCATCCAACTTCCTTGTCTGGAGTGCTCACTCCCATGTGGGATTCTCGATGTCTACCCCCTGCTGGCTCGCGACATGCTCGATCGCGTCAGCAAGCCACCGTGCGAAGCCAACCTGCTGCGAATCGTAGTGTTCGCGGAATCGCTCGTCGTGGATGTACCCGCGCGACATGATGTAGTGCTTGGCAGGCGTGACCGGAAAGAAATCACTGAGAGCTTCTCTATGTTCCTCGACGAGGCTGGCCGCCCTCTCGCTGTCAGGAGCGGCACCATCGCGAATTGCGTCGATCATCCTGCGTTCGATGTCATGGAATCGCTCAGAGTTCTGACGCCATTCCGCAGCGCGCCACGCGGCTGTACGCCTGCGCGATTCACGCCAGTCATCGGTATCTCCGTAGCGTTTCTCGGCCTCGTTCTGGTGAGCCGCAAAGTCGGCGTCTCCCAGGATCTTCCCGACCTCTTCCAGGGTGAGCTCGTTGTCATTCATTGCATCCTCCAAAAGTATGTCTAGTGCTTCGATCATTGCGTCCGTCTCGCGACGGTGAGCAACAAGGCTCTCTCTTTGCCTCTTCAGGTGTTCGACCGCAGTGTCTCCAGAATCAAGCAGAGACTTAATGTCCATGAGTTTCATCCCCGTCGCCCGGTAGATGACAATCCTCTGGACACGCACGCAGTCCTCGCGCGAATAGAGTCGGTAGTTCGACCAGCTCCGCGCGGTGGGAGCGAGGAGCCCCTGCGCTTCCCAGTGGCGCAGCGTTCGCACCGTCAGTGAGAATCGCTCGGCGACTTCTCCGACAGTGTAGAGAATGGTGTCGTTGCTCATGGCATCGATTCTGGCCCCTGACGCCGCGTCATGGTCAAACGAAAGAAGGTTTCCGTGTCGCAGTCACATGGAAGAACGATTCTGTGTCGTGGTCACATGGACGAACACGCCAGCATCACTGCCATACGAAAGACCGTGTCCACGTCGCGACCCCACAACAAGAACACCGCCTCATGGATAAGTCACCCCTGCAAGCATCCTATTGCTTCTCACAATCCGCGACACTCGTACGTCATCCCGGAAAGTTCGCGCCAATAGACAACGTTCAACCT
>NZ_CAJPJE010000029.1:0-27350 GCF_905369875.1 Actinomyces sp. ICM47 | reverse complement strand
GTATAAGAGAGAGGCGATGGAACTAACTTGCTCTTCCAACAGACTAAACCTTTTTACTCAAGCGCACAATATCATAACTATGATGGTGCTGATAATCAATACTACCTTTGCATTGCTCGGGTAAATGCATTAACTTAAACGTATCCATGCAAGAGTTGCTTCGAAGGAGAGGAACCATGTCGCACGAACGAGGTGCACACAAGAGCTGGGTATCGCGCATCTGCTACGCGATCGGTAATCTGGGACAGGCGGCGTACTACAACGCGCTGTCGACATTCTTTGTCACGTACTACGCGGCGCAGACCCTGTTCCGCGACTACGAGGACTCCGAGGCTAAGGCGATGATCGCTATCATCACGGCCCTCGTCTTCATCATCCGCATCGCCGAGATTTTTATCGACCCACTCCTGGGGAACCTGGTCGACAACACAACCTCACGCTGGGGCCGCTTCAAGCCCTGGCAGGTGATCGGCGGTGTCGGCTCATCGATCCTGCTCTTCGCGATCTTCACCGGCCTCTTTGGCCTGGTCAACGTCAACAAGGGTGTTTTCATCGTCGTCTTCATCATCGTTTTCGTGGTGCTCGACGTCCTTTACTCGCTGCGCGACATCTCCTACTGGGGCATGATTCCCGCCCTGTCCTCCTCCTCGGAGGAGCGAAGCGTCTACACCGCCTTGGGCACCTTCACCGGTTCGATCGGCTACAACGGCGTCACCGCGATTGTTGTCCCCGTGGTCGCCTTCTTCGGCGGCCTCGCCGGAGCTGGCTCTGAGAGCCAGGAGGGTTGGACCGGCTTCGGCGCGGTCATCGCGATCCTCGGCATCGTCACCTGCCTGGCCGTCGCCTTCGGCACCCGTGAGGAAGAAAGTGTCCTGCGCGATCCGGGCGACAAGTCCAACCCCCTGCAGGCCTTCCAGGCCATCGGACGCAACGACCAGCTCCTGTGGGTCTCCCTGTCCTACGTCCTCTACTCGATCGCGAATGTTGCGACCACGGGCTTCATGATCTACCTCTTCAAGTTCGTGCTGCGCCTGCCCGACAGCTACTCCGTCGTCGGCATCATCGCCTTCGTCATCGGCCTGGTTGTGACGCCCCTGTACCCGGCGATCAACCGCCGCGTGCCGCGCCGCTACCTCTACCTCGGCGGTATGGCGCTCATGGCCATCGCCTACGTCCTGTTCATCCTCTTCTCCACGAACCTCACGGTCGTCTTCATCGCGCTGGTGCTCTTCTACCTGCCTGCCACGTGCATCCAGATGACTGCGATCCTCACTATCACGGACTCGGTTGAGTACGGACAGCTCAAGACCGGCAAGCGCAACGAAGCCGTCACCCTCTCGGTGCGACCCATGCTGGACAAGATCGCCGGTGCTCTCTCGAACTCCATCGTCGGATTCGTCGCCATCGCGGCCGCCATGACTAACGATGTCAACCCCGACCTGCTGACGACCGCCAACATCGAGACCTTCAAGGCTGCGGCGTTCTACGCGCCCCTCGGCGTCATCGTCCTGGCGTTCTTCGTCTTCGCGCGCAAGGTCACCCTGAGTGAGAAGAGGCACGGCGACATCGTCGCCACCCTGAAAGCGAATATGGTTCACGCTGAGGCCGTGGAGGACTGAGTCAAAGACTCCTGACGGATAGATCGTCGGGTGAGGAGTGGGGCGGGGAACGCACAGGCGTTCCCCGCCTCGCTATGCGTCAAGGGGCGACGAGGCCTGGGCGGGGTCCGCGCTGAGTGGGCGCAGGGCTGTGACCAGGCGGAAATGGCCTCGTTTCGTTACTCTCAGGATTGTCTGATGAGATTCTACGGCCGCTCCCTGATAGTTTTCAGGTAGCTTCCAGATAAGTGGACTGTAATCATCCTTGGAAGTGAGACCCACACCCTAAAATTCTTCAAGGAGTTTCAATGAAGACTCGCCCGCAGACGCGCGCCCTTGCAGTTATCGCTCTCACCCTGGCGGCGGCGCTGAGTGCGTGTGGAACGACCGATTCGTCCTCCTCGTCCAGTACCAAGTCGCCGAGCGCGGGTTCCAACGCCGCCAGCAACGACCCCAACCTGGTCTTCGCCCAGTGCATGCGTGAGAAGGGCTTCGACGTGCCCGACACGGGATTGACTCCCGACCAGCTCAACGACACCTCCGACGCCTTCAACAATGCCCTCAACGAGTGCATGATGAAGGTGTCGAACCTGACGGGCGAAGGCAACATCGCCAACGACCCGGCCGTTCGCGAGGCTATGGTGAAGGGAGCCGAATGCCTGCGCGGCCTCGGCTACGACGTGAAAGACCCCCAGCCCGGCGAGGGACTGAACCTGCCGGATATCCCCGAGGACGCCCTGAACAAGTGCTTCGCGCAGGCCGGGGGCGCCAAGTGAACCGACCACGATCCGCGCGCGCCGTAGCGGCCGCGGCACTCCTCGCGGTCGGCGCGCTGACGATGTCCGCCTGCCAGGGGTCGAGTGCGGCTTCCGACGCGCCGCAGTCTTTCGATGGGGCGACTGCGACGGTTGAGCGCGGCGACCTGATGGGGGAGACGACCGTGCAGGGTAATCTGCGCTACGCGGACTCCTACGTGCAAAAAAGTGCCTTTAACGGCGTCATCACCGCGCTGCCCACGCCCGGCACGACGCTGGGACAAGGCGACCACGTCTACACGGTGGCCGGTACGAACGCCTACCTGCTCCACGGCGCGATTCCCTCCTGGCGTTCCTTCGAGGAGGGCATGAGCGATGGCCAGGACGTCGTCCAGCTGGAGACCGCTCTGTCCGCTCTGGGCTACTTTGAGCAGACTCCTAACGGGCATTTCGACTGGAACACCATTGTCGCGATCAAGAAGTGGCAGAAGGCCCTGAGCCTGCCCCAGGACGGGACCCTGCCTCTCGGCTCCGTGCTCTTCGCCCCTGAGGACCTGCGCGTCGGTGCGCTAAAGGCCCGCGTGGGCGACACCGCAACGACGGAGACGGAGCTGTTCACGGCCTCGTCCTCGCGCCAGATCGTCTCCGCGAACCTGAAGCTCTCCGACCAGGCCCTGGGCGTTGTCGGGAATTCCGTGACGATCCGACTGCCAGGCTCGGCCAAGTCGACGACCGGCACGATCAGCGCGGTTGAGCCGCCGACCGACAAGCCCGGCGACGTGTCGTCTAGCAACAAGGAAGCGTCGAAGGAACGCATCGTCCCGGTCACCATCACCCCGGATGATCCGTCGGCTCTCGAAGGCCTGCAGGAAGCGTCCGTGTCTCTCGGCTTCACCTCCGAGTCGCGTAGCGGCGTCCTTTCCGTGCCCCTGGGTGCCCTCGTGGCCCTCAGCGCCGATCAGTTTGGCGTCGAGGTCGTCGACGAGGCCGGCTCCATTACTCGGGTTCCCGTCACCGTCGGCCTGTTCGCGGGCGACCGCGTCGAAGTGAGCGGCGACGGAATCGCCGAGGGCCAGCGCGTGGTGGTGCCCAACCGATGAGCCACATCCTGCAACTGACCGACGTGCACCGGTCCTTCGGCAGCCCGCCCGTGCACGCTTGCAATGGAGTCTCCCTGAGCGTCGATGAGGGCGAATTCGTCGCCATTGTCGGCCCCTCGGGCTCCGGTAAATCAACCCTGCTCAACCTCATCGGAACGCTGGACCGGCCCACCTCCGGGAGCGTGTGCATTGGCGGGACGGACGTATCCTCCCTGCGTGACACGGAGCTGTCGGGAGTGCGCTCCTCGTTGATCGGCTTCGTGTTCCAGCAGTTCCACCTCACGGCCGGCGTATCCGCGTTGGACAACGTGGCCGACGGCCTGCTCTACCGGGGCGTGCCCCGTGCCAAGCGCCGCGAGGCCGCGCGTGAGGCCCTGACCCGAGTGGGCCTCGGGCATCGCATCGACCACAAGCCCCACCAGATGTCGGGCGGTGAGCGCCAACGGGTTGCCATTGCGCGCGCCATCATCGGTCATCCGGCCCTGCTACTTGCGGACGAGCCGACCGGCAACCTGGATTCGCGCTCGGGTGCTTCCATCGTCGCGCTCCTGCGCGAGCTCAACGAGGCCGGCACCACCATCATCGTGATTACGCACGACAATGACCTGGCGGCGTCGCTGCCGCGCCAGATCGCCATTCGTGATGGCGAAATCGTGTCCGATTCGGGACGCCCGGGAGTCGGGGGAGGTAGCCATGACGAGTAGGAAGCACGCGCGCGCCTATCGGTCGAGCTTGCGCGCCTCCGACGTTGCCCGCCTGGGCTTGACCGGACTGCGCGCCCGGCCCATGCGCGCCGTGTTGTCGGCGCTCGGTATCGCCATCGGTATCGCCGCGATGGTCGGCGTCGTCGGAGTCTCGGCCTCCTCGCAGGCCCGCCTGCAAGAACAGCTGCGCGCGCTCGGCACGAACATGCTGACGGCGCGCAGCGGCGCGGACCTGAGCGGCACGGAGCTGATCCTGCCCGAGGACTCCGTGGGGCGCACCCGCATGATTCCCGGCGTCACGTCGGCGGCCTCCACTTCCACGCTCTCCGGCGTGTCCGTGTACCGCTCGCGCCTGTCCGACCCGAACGCGACCGGCGGCATTATTACGATGGCGGCCGACACGAACCTCCTTGACGTCGTCTCCGGGAAGATGAAGCGTGGTGCCTGGCTCAACGAGGCGACCGCGAAGTACCCGGGCGTTGTGCTGGGGTCGAAGGCCGCGCAGCTCCTCGGCGTCGTCCAGCCGGGCACGCAAGTGTGGCTGGGAGGGCGATCCTTCACGGTCCTGGGAATCTTGGAACCCGCGCCACTGGCCGAAGAACTCGACAACTCCGCGCTGATCGGGGTGTCCGCCGCTTCGACCTACTTCGACGCAGGCAAGACTCCGACGACGATCTACGAGCGCTCCTCTGAGGACCAGGTCGAGAACGTGCGGACCCTGCTCGGGCCGACCTTGGCACCCCAGGGGTCCACGGGCCTGAAGGTGTCGCGCCCCTCGGACGCGCTGGCTGCCCAGAACGCCGCCGATCAGACATTCACGACCCTGCTTGCGGGCGTCGGATCCATTGCCCTGCTGGTGGGCGGCATCGGCGTGGCCAACACGATGATCATCTCGGTGTTGGAACGCCGCAAGGAGATCGGCCTGCGCCGCTCGCTGGGGGCCAAGCGCAGCCACATCAGCGTCCAGTTCCTGGCCGAAGCCCTCATCCTGTCCTTCCTCGGAGGAGTCGCCGGATGCCTCATCGGCGGGGGAGTGACGTGGGGAATGTGCATCGCCTACGGGTGGCCGCCCACCCTCCACTGGTGGGTGATCGCTGCTGGCCTGGGCGCGACCGTCCTCATCGGTGCTATCGCCGGGCTTTACCCCGCGATTCGCGCGGCGCGCACGCCTCCGACGGCGGCCCTCGCGTCGCAGTAGCCGCAGGCACGTACGAGGCCGTGGCTGGCTCAGCAATCCCCAATCGAAAGCGGGGAGCGCGAGCCGGCCACGGCCTCGTTCATGTGCACGCAGATCGCGCGTGCGTCAGTTCTGCACGGGGCCGCCGTAGATCTCGTCGATGACGGATGCGAGGCGGCGCGTGGCTTCCCGGCGCTTGCCCTCCAGGGAGGGCGTGAGCAGACCATTGGCCTCCGTGAAGTCGGTCGTGAGGACCTTGATCTTGCGGATCGACTCGGCGCGCGAGACGTGCTCGTTCGCGGAGGCCACCGCTTTTTCCAGGGAGGCCAGGACCTCGACGTTCGAGGCCGCCTCGGCCACGCTCATCGGGGGCAGCGAGTGGGCGGCGAGCCAATCGGGCAGCATCTCCGCGTCCAGTGTGATGAGCGCGGCGACGAACGGCCTCTGATCGCCCACGACCAGGACCTGGGAGATGAGCGGGTGGGAGTGCATCGTGTTTTCGAGGGTGGCCGGGGCGACGTTCTTGCCGCCCGCCGTCACGATGATCTCCTTCGCGCGGCCTGTGATGGACACGTAGCCGTCGCGGTCCAGGCTCCCCAGGTCGCCCGTGCGGAACCAGCCGTCTTCGGTGAAGCACGCGGCCGTGGCCTCGGGGTCGTTGTGGTAGCGCTGGAAGACGCTGGGACCCTTCAGAAGGATCTCGCCCTCGTCGCTGATCTTGAAGGACATGGGCGGCAGGGCTGGGCCCACGGTGCCGATCTTGGACAGGCGGGGAGTGTTGACGGAGACCGGGCCGACCGTCTCGGTCAGGCCGTAGCCTTCCAGGACGGGGATGCCGACGCCGCGGTAGAAGTGGGCGAGCCAGGTGGCCAGGGGCGCGCCGCCCGACACGATGTAGTCCGCGTTGCCGCCCACCAGGCGGATGATCCGCTGGTAGACGAGCCTGTCGGCCAGCATATGCTGGGCCTCAAGGGACACCGAGGGGCCCTCTTCCGTATCGAGGGCCTGGGAGTAAGCAATCGCGACCTTCGCGGCCCACCGGAAGATCTTCTGCTTCGGGCCGCGCGCCTTCGTATCCGCCGAGTTGTAGATCTTCTCCAGGACGCGCGGCACCACCAGGAGGTAGCTCGGGCGGAAGGATGCCAGGTCGGGCAGGAGGTTCTTGATGTTGGGCGCGTGGCCGAGCACGCCGTTGCCGCTGATCTGGAAGACCTGCAGGAAACGCGCGAACACGTGGGCCAAGGGCAGGAACAGGAGCAGGCGCGAGTTCTTACCCGCCGCGATCTCCGGCATCCACACGTGGGCGTTGACGCACAGGTTCGTGAAGTTCTCGTGGGACAGGACCGTGCCCTTGGGCGTGCCCGTCGTGCCCGACGTGTAGACGATGGTTGCGATGTCGTCCGTCGTGAGCTTATCGGCGCGGGCAGCGACGCGGTCACGCGGGACGGTTGCGCCCTCAGCGATGAGGGTCTCGATGGCCTCTGAATCCAGGGAGAGGACGTGCGTGTTGTCCCGGTTCTCACGTTCGGCGGCTGCGCGCACGATCTCCGCCATGGACACGGTCTCGGTGACGATCAGGTTGACGTCCGCGTCGACCAGGACGTGGGCGACCTGGTCGATGGAGCTGGTCTCATAAATGGGGACTGGCACCAGGGCTGCCGCCCAGCATGCGAAGTCGAGGAGCGTCCACTCGTAGCGGGTGCGGCTCATGATCGCGACCCGGTCGCCCGGTTCGAGCCCCCGCGCCATGAGGCCGGCGGCCACGGACTGCACCTCGTCGTAGAAGTCACGGGCGCTGATCGAGCGCCACGTGTCGCCGATGCCGACCTTGCGCAGGATGAGCGGGCGGGTCGCGCCGCGCTGCACGCGTTCTTTGAGCAGGTGGGGGATCGTCGTGTGTTCGTCGATGCGCACCATGACGGGTGCGTGCCATTCGAGGGCTTCTGTGGTCGTCTGCGCCCGCGTCGTTTCATCACTGTTGGACGAGGCCGGGGTGTCCTTGTCGGTCATGCGTGCTCCCTGGAGGCTTGAGTGAGCGCCACCGGGCGAGGCCTCGGCGGCGCAATGATACTGGCCCTATCCTACGCGCCGGTATGGTAGGGGAGAAATGCCGCGATCAGAGCTGGGGGATGGCTGTGCGGGAGTTTGTCGGCGGAACCTGGAAGCTTCGCACCGAGGCGACGGAGGAGCAACGTGCGCTCGCGGGCTAGGTTGTCCGCTCTGTGTGTGGCGTTCTCTCGGATGCCTGGCTGTCAGCTATGACGCTGGTAGGATTCGAGGGCTTGGGTCAGTGCTTGTTCTAGCGTGAGCCGGGCCTGGCGCGTGGAGAAAAACGAGAGGATGACGATGCTGTCGTCGGTCACAAGGAAGGCGATGAGGAGGTTCCTGCGGAAACCGATGATGCGCATTCCCGGGTGATGCAGTGAGAAAGCTTGGCCACGTAGCGGGAAGTCGGGAAGCTGTTCGATGTAATCCGTCAGCGCCCGCATGTAGTTGCGGGCTGTGACTTCGGAACCGCTTACGGACGCGATGGAGCGCCGAAGTTCTCTGAACTGTTGCCGGGCTTGGCTGGTCAGGACCAAGCGAAAGCGTTGCCCGGTCATTTCAGTCCCAGGTCAGCGCGGATGTCGTCGAGCGTGTAGACATCATCCGGGTTCTCCTCGTAATCACGAACAGCCTGAGCGAGGTCTTCTTGCAGCCATCGGTCCAGTTCGTCTCGTGTTCGGCGGTCGCGGCGTTCCTCGAGGGCTTCCATTGCCTCCTCGTAGAAGGCAGGGGAGACCAAGACCACACGGGTCTGCGCGCCGCGCGAGCGAAGCTCGACGGGCTCAACTTGGGCGGCGGCGATGTAGTGTGCCTGGTTCTGGCGGAACTCGGAAAGTGTAGCGGTTGACATGTACTAATTGTACAAGTTGTTAGATTCTTGTGTATCGGTTTGTGTTGGAATGTTTATGACTTTGGATGCCAGAACGACGTGATACCCTGCTTCTCTGTGAGCTGGTCCTGAATGAACGCGTCGAGGAGTTCGTAGTCGAAGGGCTTGGTCCAGGGTTGGCGGGCGAGCATTGTGCCGAAGTCCGTGCCGTGCTCGCGCATGACCTGCTCAAAGCGGATCATGGTGGCGCGCTCGGGGACCATCGCCATGTGCTTGGGCGCGGCCGAGAACCCGATGATGTATGTCCCGTGGTGAGTGAACATCGGCTGGTTCCACGCGATGCGCAGCTCCAGCTCCGGGTAGGTGAGTCCCACCCACACCACTACGTCGACCATCCGCTCGCGGTTGTCGGCACTGGGGATGGTCGCGAGGAACTCGTCGAGCGTTGTGATCGCCATGTCTTTAGCCTAGGTGACAAATACGCAGGTCAGCCTCAGCTAAGGCTGTGTCTTTCGACGCGGGTACAGACAAGGGGGCCGCCCGTGGTGTTCCACGGGCGGCCCCCCAGCAGCCTAACGCTCAGCCCTTGCGTTCAATAGAAAAACACAAGTAACGGCCTTCAGGCATTCCGGCAGATGCACAACAAAGACTAGTCTCTTTCGCTAGCTGAATGTTGGATCGCCTGTTCGTGCTCGCATCATCATTTCGTAATGCCCTCTATGTGCTCCATCGTCGATAGTTGAAAATACCTCTTCAAAAGCGTTAAGAAGCTGCATTGGTTTCCATGAAGAAATTTCGTAAATCTCTGATCCGATTGCGGAGTGAGAAGTTGAATTGCAGAATGCGAGCAAAATTGCAACCTTTTTGTTAGTTGATAGGCCCAACGATGTGATTGTCCCCTTTTCGCCAATGTCGAGGAAGTAGGACTCGATAATGCGACGCATCACGTTACCAAGTAGAGGTAACTTTGGTGAAGGAACGGGTCTGCCTTGTGTGCTCTTGATGAGGTTGCGGCAACGTCTAATTTCTGCCCAAAGGTCGTTGTATTCGTTAGTTATGCGAGATGTGGCTTCCGGGCCGGAAATTACCGATCCATCATCAGTTTTGGAAATTAGATAAAAGCCGGCAATATTATCGTCATTATTATTCTCGCTGAGATAGCTGTAGGCAACTTCCTTAAGAAAACGGGTATTGTGCGAGGTTACGACAACCTGTTTTACTGGGTGTATCTTGTGGAAGTCGGAAACCTGTTTCAAGAGTTGGCGGATTATGTTGGTAATGAGAAAGAATGTCTCAGCGTCTGTGGAAGCGATGGGGTCGTCGATTACGAGCAAGGTGCGTGGGAGATGAGTAGTGTTTACTGGACTGCCGCTATCATCGTAGTACTTTGTAATGAAGTATAGAAATGTAAGTAGCGTTCGTTCACCTTCTGATAAGGTTGATGTGTCAATGGGGACGTTCGTACTATCAGCAGCGTGTCTAATTAAGACATATTGTCCAACTGATGCGGAGTCGTTGTTCGCGTGTGTTGTTGGCGGAGTAATTAGGCTGAATGAGGTAAATCCGATATACGTAAGCAATTCGTTGATAAACTCCATTTTCGAACCGACGCTAGTTAACTTCGTTTCCTCTGCTTTTATACTATTTTGTGTTGCTGTGATCTCACTTTCAATGCGATTTATGTCAGTGCTAGAGGGTTTACATCTGATAATGTCATCAAGTTTTTCTTTGTGTTGTGCCAGGATTGTCTGAAACTCTGTAAAAGTAAGATAGTCAAAAAGACTGTTCTCGACTTCGGTGAGCATCTGAGTTCTTTTTTGGCGGCCAGCTTGAATTGTCTGATTGTAGCTTTTGACTTTGTTTGAGACTTGATTTAGGTATCCTTCTGTGTCTTGCATGGGATCGCTGGCGAGTCCGGTTGATAGTGGTGTGCTGGGTTTGAGTTCTTTCAGTTCAATGCGATCTTCGATTAACTTTACATTTGTGAGTGCGTCAGAAATTGCTTGAATTTCGCCATCGAAATCGATGGAATTGTATGTCGGATCGCTCCTGAGTTTCTCGATTAGATTTGAGACTTGTTCAATGTGTTGGCTTATTGATTTCTTTGCTTGTTTGATGCTTTCTAGTTGTGTATCGCGTTCTGTGTTGAATAAATTCTTCAGTCCTGTGATGATCGATTGTGTAAGCTCACGTTGGCAGAATGGGCATGTCGGAATTTCTTCTTCGACTAGTAGGTCTAGGCCTTTACTGATCCAGTCGGTAAGATGGTGTGCGCTTGCGAATGCCGCCATTTCTGAATCGGTGTTTAAAGGAGGTATTCTCCTCAAGAGTTCCTCGATCACTTCGAGTGAATATTCTGATTGTGGAATCTGAGGCTCCTGAACTTCTGTGGCGCCAGCTTTGGGGATCAGTTTAATTTGTTCAATGATGCTGTCAATATCGTGTTGTGTCGTGGTTTCATGCTGATTTGTCTGTGATTCGTGTGATAGCATTTTGTTAAGCAGTGCAGCATTTGTTCCCGGTATGAATGTTCTTCTACTGGGCAGTACTCCGTCGTACTTTGATAGGATTTGCGCCAGTGCTTTTCTGCGCGCTGTTAGTTTTCTTTGTGTTTCTTTTCGAAGGGCATCTTCGCGTTTCTTTGCTGCTTCAATGTTCGCTCGCATTGTTGCATGTGTCTCCCTAAGTTCGTTGAGTTTGGTG
Source organism: Actinomyces sp. ICM47 (assembly GCF_905369875.1). Lineage (NCBI taxonomy): Bacteria > Bacillati > Actinomycetota > Actinomycetes > Actinomycetales > Actinomycetaceae > Actinomyces > Actinomyces sp. ICM47. The sequence goes on along the minus strand of NZ_CAJPJE010000029.1, from coordinate 16,438 downwards.
GTTAGTCTATCTATTTCGTCCGCTGCTTCAGAACTGTCTTTTCCAAGTGTGATATGACCCGGCGCCTGGCGTGTTCGAAAAGCTTCTCTAATGTAGTCTCTATTGAATACTGCCACCTCTTCTATTTCGCTATTGCTCGAGTCGAAATTCATTGTGCCTATGTGATTTGAGATCGTTGTTTTTCCTGATCCGTTTGGTCCGAATATGAAATTGAATGTTCTGAGCCCTGTCAGTTTTGTGCCAGGTGCGAAGCAAGGTGTTCCGCTGAGATCTACTTCTGTAATCATTGCCCCTCCTTGGGTTGTCGATTGACAGTTGTAGTCTAAGTGACGGTAGTGCAGCGATGCGTACGTTTGGCAGTTATCTAGACTTTACAAGTAGATATGCGGTAAGTCTCAGGTGAGTTGCCTGTTTTGCCGATACATTTGCTTGCATCACTAACTGAGGTTGATCTGCGCAAATGGCTTGTTGTCGGCGTTGGGAGAACGTAAAGCAAGGGGGCCGCCCGTGGTTTCCCACGGGCGGCCCCAGCAGCCTAACGATCAGCCCTTGCGCTTCGCAGGAGCCTCGCCCAGCTCGAAGGACTCGACCACGGCCTCGGTGGCCTCTGCGTCGTCGGAAGCAGCCACGGCCAGGGCACCCACGGCCTTCGACGCGGCCTCCAGATCACCCTTCACGGACTCCAGAGCCTCCACCTTAGCCTGCGGGGCGCGCACCGTCACCGCCAGGAACGGCGTACGCGGCGACACCTTCGCCTCAGACTTCACGCGACGCAGCGCGATCAGAGCAGAGGACGCAGCCTCGAGCACCGAGGGATCGCCCTCAACGCCAGCAAGATCGGAAGCAACCGGCCACGGCGCGACGTGCACGCTACCCTCGCGGTACCAGCTCCACACCTCTTCCGTCACGTACGGCAGGTAGGGGGCCAGCAGGCGCACGACGTTGTCGATGACGATCGCCAGAGCCGCACGGGCAGACGCGGCCGAGGCCTCGTCCCACGCGCCATCGCGGTTGTAGGCGCGCTCCTTGACCAGCTCCAGGTAGTCGTCGCAGAACGTCCAGAAGAACGACTCCGTAACCTCGAGCGCGCGAGAGTGCTCGTAGGCCGCCAGGGCAGCCGAGGCCTCGTCAATGACGGAAGCCAGCGCCGCCAGCACCGAACGATCCAGCGGCACCGTCACCAGCGCCGGATCCAGATCGATCGCCGCACCCTCGCCGCCCATCGTGAGCGCAAACTTCGACGCGTTCAACACCTTGATCGCCAGGCGGCGACCAATCTTCATCTGCTGCTCGTCGAACGCCGCATCCAAGCCCAGGCGAGCCGACGCTGCCCAGTAACGCACGGCATCCGACCCGTACTTCTCCAGGATGCCCATCGGGGTCACGACGTTGCCCTTGGACTTCGACATCTTCTTGTGGTCCGAATCCAGGATCCAGCCCGACAGGCCCGCGTGCTTCCACGGCAGCGCGCCGAACTCCAGGTCCGCGCGCACAACGGTCGAGAACAGCCACGTACGAATGATGTCCTGGCCCTGCGGGCGCAGATCCATCGGGTACGTGCGAGCGAACAGGTCCTCGTCATCCAGCCAGCCACACGCCAGCTGCGGGGACAGCGAGGACGTCGCCCACGTGTCCATGATGTCCAGCTCGCCCACGAAGCCGCCGGCCACGCCGCGCTGCTCCTCCGTGAACCCCTCCGGCACGTCCGTCGACGGATCGACCGGCAGCGCAGCCTCGGACGGGGTGATGATGTCGTCGTAGTTGACCTGGCCGTCCGCGTCCACGCGGTACCACAGCGGGAACGGCACGCCGAAGAAGCGCTGACGCGACACCAGCCAGTCGCCTTTGAGACCCTTCACCCAGTTCTCGTAGCGCACGCGCATGAAATCGGGGTGGAACTCCAGCTCGCGGCCGCGGCCGATCAGCTCATCGTTCAGATCCTGACCCGAGGCCGGGTTCGTCCACGCGCGGCCACCGTTACGGATGTACCACTGGCGCGAGGTGACGATCTCGAGGGGCTTGTCGCCCTTCTCGAAGAAGTTGGTCTGACGCATCGTCTTGGTCGGCTCGCCCTTCAGCTCGCCCGACTCACGCAGTGCGGCCACCACGGCCTCGCGCGCGGAGAACGTCGTCTTCCCAGTGATCTCCTCGAAAGCCGCGCGGCCCGCATCGGTCGTGATCCACTCGGGGGTCTCGGTGATGATGCGGCCGTCCTTGCGCAGGATCGCGCGCAGCGGCAGTTCCAGGTCACGCCACCAGTCGATGTCAGTCGTGTCACCGAAGGTACAGCACATGGCGATGCCCGCGCCCTTGTCCATCTCGGCCTCGGGGTGGGGCAGGATCGGCACCTCGACGCCGTACACGGGGGAGGCGACCGTCGTGCCGAACAGCGGCTTGTAGCGCTCGTCGTCCGGGTGGGCGATCAGGGCGACGCAGGCGGCCAGCAGCTCGGGGCGCGTCGTCTCGATGCACACGTCCACGCCGTCCTCGACGGGTGCGCCGGCGGCGGCAGCCTTCGCGGCGGCTTCGGCGTCGGTGATGTGGAAGGCCAGGCGGTGGTAGAAGCCCGGGTACTCGCGGCTCTCCAGCTCAGCCTGGGCGACCGCCGTCTGGAAGGTGACGTCCCACAGGCCCGGGGCCTCGGCCTGGTAGGCCTCACCGCGCGCCAGGTTGCGCAGGAACGCGGCCTGGGCGACCTTGCGCGCACGCGCGCCGATCGTCTGGTAGTTCTGCTTCCAGTCCACGCTCAGGCCCAGGTAGCGCCACAGCGCCTCGAACTGAGCCTCATCTTCCTGGGTGAGGCGCTCGCACAGCTCCACGAAGTTCTTACGGGAAATCGGCTTTTGGTCGCGAGCCTTGATCGACTTGCCGTCGCCGCCCACGTGCGGGGGCTCAAAGTCGGGGTCGTAGGGCAGCGTCGCCTCCACGCGCACGCCGAAGTAGTTCTGCACGCGGCGCTCGGTGGGCAGGCCGTTGTCGTCCCACCCCATCGGGTAGAACACGGACTTGCCCATCATGCGCTGGTAGCGGGCCACGACGTCGGTGTGCGTGTAGGAGAACACATGGCCGATGTGCAGGGAGCCGGACACCGTCGGCGGGGGAGTGTCGATCGAGTACACCTGCTCGCGCGTCGCAGTGCGGTCAAAAGCGTAGGTGCCCTGGTCCTCCCAGGCCTCACCCCACTTCGCTTCGAGGCCTTCGGGGGCGGCGCGGTCGGGCACGCGAGGTGCCTGCGCACGGGTGTTCATGGCCATAATTGAGTTGTCTCCATCCGAGTCGTGGACTGTTTGCCCCACTAGGGTACTTTTCCGCAGGTGCGCGGGTCCAACGCAGCGCCGACGCGGCGGGCGCGGGTTGCTCACACGCTCCGTTACAAAAGTCCCCTGTGCGTCCTCCCCGGGAGAGCACGAGCGCGCGGGGATACCGTGGGTGTCACACAGGGGCGCCGGGACGAGGCCTCCTCGGGAAAGGGGATCACCGTGAGTATGCAATCGCTGGGCGAGCAGACCGTGGACCTGTTGGCGCGCCTGGTGCGCCTGGGCTGCGTCAACGACCTGACCGCCGATTCGGGTGGGGAGGAGCGCGCCGCCGATCTGCTGGAGGAGTTCTTCGCGGGCCTGCCCGTGTCTATCGAGCGGGTCACCCCGCATCCGGGGCGCACGACCCTCGTGGTCACCGTCGAAGGATCGGCCCCTCACGGTGACGGTACGCCGCTCACCCTCGTGGGGCACACGGACGTCGTGCCCGTCGACGAGGCCAAGTGGACGCGCGACCCCTTCGGCGCGCAGATCGAGGACGGCGTCATGTGGGGGCGCGGCACGGTCGACATGCTCCACCTGACCGCCGCGATGGCCGTCATCACCCGCGAGGTCGCGCGCCGCGCCCAGGCCGGTGAGCCTCCAGCCCGTTCCCTGGTGTTCGTGGCTGCCGCCGACGAGGAAGCGCGAGGAGGACTGGGCATCCCGTGGATCGGCGAAAACCGGCCGGACGCCTTCCCGTGGGACGCAGCCCTGTCCGAAATGGGAGGAGCACACATTCGCGGGCGTCGGGGAGGCGACGGCGTCGTCGTGGTCGTCGGCGAAAAGGGTGCCGCCCAGCGCCGCCTGCACATCCGCGGCGATGCGGGCCACGGCTCGGTGCCGCTGGGCCGCACGAGCGCCGTCGAGCGGCTCGCCCAGGTGAGCGCGGCGCTGTCCGCCGCCCGCTGGCCCACCGCCACGGACGAGGTCTGGGCTGGGTTTGTGCGCGCCTTCGAGTTTGAGGAAGCGACCGAAACGAGTCTCATCAACAGCACCTACGAGGGCGACTACGCCGAATTTGGCGATCTGGCGGCGTTTGCGCACGCCATCTCCCACGTGGCTGTTGCCCAGACGGTCGCCCACTCGGGCGGGCCCATCAACGTCATGCCCTCCCACGCAACCCTCGAGCTGGACATTCGCACGCTGCCCGGCGTCGACGATGACGACGTGGACGCCGCCATTACGGCGGCCCTCGGCGACCTCGCGGACCACGTGCATATCGAGCGCCTCCTCAGTGAACCTGCCACGGCCTCGTCGACCGACACCGACCTGTACAGGGTGATCGAGGCGGCACTGAGGCGTCGATACCCGGGCGCGCGCGTCGTCCCCGTCCTCATGCCCGGTGGGACCGACCTGCGCGTGGCCCGCAGGCACGGCGGCATCGGATACGGGTTCGGGGCCTACGACAGCGGGGCCAGCCTGGGGCACGTCTACGCCCAGCTCCATGCCCACGACGAACACATTGCGCTCGCGGACGTGCGCGCGACCGCCGAGGTGCTGCACGACATCGTCACGCAGTACCTGACATATAGATGACAAGTAATCAACCACTGTTACAAATGGTCGCCTGACGAGGATCTTTCTCCCGAGGCTTCTTCGGTGCATACGGTAGGTGTCGGCACTTCCGCCGCTACTAGACACAAGGAGACCTTGATGCACATCGCACGCATCCCACGAACAGCAGCCGCCCTCGCCTCCGTCGCTGCCATGATGTGTGCGACTCTGGCGGCCTGCGCGCCGTCGGGAGGAGCGGCCCAATCGGCTTCCCGCGAGGGAACCATCGCGGTCGGCCTGCCCGGATCTCTGTCCACCCTGGACGCCGCGCACGAAACTGGCATCATCAACTACTACGTCGCGCAGGTCGTCTCCGAAGGGCTGCTCGCCGTGGATAAGAACGGCCAGCTGATCCCCGCGATCGCCTCCTCGTACCACACGGACGACGCCCAGACGTGGGTCTTCGGCATCCGCCCCGACGCTCTCTTCCAGGACGGCAACCCCGTCACTATCGACGACGTTCTCTTCTCCATCGACATCGCCAAGGATCCCGACAAGTCCCCGTCGTCGGCCAGCTACTGGCCCGCAGGCGTGCAGGCCGTCGGGAGCGGCGACAATCAGATCACGATCACCCTGCCCGCTCCCGCCGTTAACTTCGGGTGGACGGTCACCGCGAATGGCGGTTTGTGGATCACCGAGAAATCCTTCTACGAGGCGGCCGCCTCCTACGGGTCCTCGACCGACCTCATCATGGGGACAGGCCCCTACAAGGCCGTCTCCTTCCAGCCAGACTCCAAGGCTGTGTTCACAAAGAGCGGCACCTGGTGGGGCGGAGACACCCCCGCCCAGACCATCGAGTTCGACTTCTTCTCGGACGAGAACGCGCGCCTGCTCGCGCACAAGAGCGGGCAGATCGACATCGCTACTCAGGTGCCCACCGACCAGGTCTCGCAATTCCAGGGCATAGACGGCGTGAATGTCCTGACCGAATCCGACCGCTCCTACGTGGGCCTCACCTTCGACCAGAACATCGCTCCCTTCGACGACATCCACGTTCGCAAGGCCATCGCCCACGCCGTCGACCGCGACACCATCGTCTCCTCAATCCTCAAGGGGCAGGCGAGCGTTGCCACGGGCATTGAGCCGCCCGATCAGTTGGGCAGCGAGATCGGCGAACAGGCAGCTGCGGACGCGCAAGCGGGCCTGCCCATTGACTCCTTCGACCTGGATGCCGCGCGCGCCGAACTCGCTCAGTCCAAAGTCTCCGGCGGTTTCAACGCCGAACTTACCTACCCGTCCTCCATCCCGGACCTGGGCTCCACGGCGCTGGCGATTGCCGACAACCTCAAGCAGATCGGCGTCAACCTGACCGTCACCTCCAAGCCCATCGAAGAATGGATCTCCGAGGTCGGCAGCGGCACCTACGGCCTGTCCTTCATGAGCTACACCTCCACGACGGGCGACCCGGGCGAGGTGGCCGGCTGGCTGCTGGGACCCGACAACCCGGCACGCTACGAGAACGCGCAGGTCCAGGGCCTCATCGCCTCGCAGGCCGCCCAGACCGATCCGAGCGCGCGCGTCGCCGACATCGTCGAAGCCGAGCGCATCGCACAGGACAACACGATCTACTCGCCGATCTGGTGGGGAAAGACCTCGACCGCCTTCTCCTCGAGCGTCACCCCAACGCAGTACACGCCCTACTTCTTCAACACCCCGTGGGCAGCCTCCCTGGAGCTGACGCGTTAATGCTGCGCTACATCCTGCATCGCCTCGCCGGGGCGGTGGTGGTGATGCTCGCCCTGTCCTTCCTGGTCTTCTCCCTCCTGTACCTGGTACCCGGAGACCCCGTGAAGATCCTGGTGGGCACGCGCCGCCTTACCCCCGACGTCCGCCAGGCCGTGACCGCGCGCTACGGCCTCGACGAACCTCTTCTCCTGCGCTACTGGCATTGGCTGACCCGCGCGCTCACCGGCGACTTCGGGGACTCCGTGCGATCAGCGACCCCCGTCACGGATGTCCTCTCCTCCCGAGTCTCCCTCACCGCGTGGCTCACCATCGGAGCGTTCCTCCTGGCCGTCGCCGTCGGCATTCCCCTGGGAATCGTTGCCGCGCGACGCAAAGGAACGTGGGTCGACCGCACCATCGTCGGCTGGTCTGTCGTCGGCGTGTCTGCACCCGGCTTCGCCCTCGGGCTCGTCCTCCTCTATGTTTTCGGACTCATGCTCGGCTGGTTCCCCGTTTTCGGCGATGGCACCGGCCTGGCCGACACCCTCTGGCATCTCACCCTGCCCGCCATCGCCCTGGCCACCGGCATCGGTGCCATGCTCGTGCGCATCACACGCGCAGCCGTCGGCGCAGAACTGAGCCAAGACTACGTGACTTTCGCGCGCTCGCGGGGTGTGCCGAGCCGCCGGATCACGGCCATGTACGTGCGGGGAGCGGCCCTGCCGATCCTGACCTCCGGCGGCCTGATCCTCGGGACGTTGTTCGGGTCGACGGTCTTGGTCGAGGAGGCGTTCTCCCTGCCCGGACTCGGCCAGCTGCTCGCCGACTCCATCACCTACAAGGATGTGCCCGTCGTGCAGGCGATTGCGCTGCTCGTCGCTCTCGTCATCATCGCCGTGACGCTGATCGTTGACGTTGCCGCGTTCGCCGTCGATCCGCGTCAGGCGGTGGGCGAGGGGAGGGGAGCGTGATGGCGGTGTCGTTGTCTCCTCGTGCCCTGGGACGAGGCTTGGGCTCGGTTTCGCGACGCGTCCCCGGTTCCGTGGTTCTTTCCGTGGCGTTTCTTGGCCTGGTGGCCGTGTGCGTCCTCTTCTCCTCGGTGCTGGTACCCGGCGCGTTGGACCAACACATCGCCTTGGGCGTCACCCCGGCGGGCACGCCCGGCCACCTGCTGGGCACCGACAAGGTGGGGCGCGACGTCCTCGCCCTGACGGTTGCAGGCGCGCGCTCGGCGGTTGTTGGTCCTCTCGTCATCGCGGCGGGGTCCATGGTGGCCGGTTTGGTTTTCGGGATGAGCGCCGCGTGGTGGGGCGGGGCCTGGGATGCGTGCGTGTCTCGCTCCTGCGAGGTGCTGCTCTCGCTTCCCGTCACGCTCCTCGCGATCGTCGTCGCGGGTGTGATCGGCGGCAGCTACTGGGTGACGGTCGGCATCCTCATCGTGCTCTTCGCACCCTCGGATATCCGCATGATTCGCGCGGCGACACTCGCGCAGAAGCCGCAGCCCTACATTGAAGCGACGCGGGTACTGGGCCTGTCCGGCCCCCGCATCCTCGGCGTCCACGTTCTGCCCAACATCACGCCGATTGTGTGGGCGAATCTCTTTGTCAACATCGCCTTCGCGCTCGTGTCCCTGTCCGGCCTGTCCTACCTGGGTCTGGGGGTTGGGGCGCAAGACGCCGACTGGGGGCGACAGCTGGCCGACGGGCGCGCGATCCTCGCCCAGAACCCAGTCGCCGCGGTGGCTTCCGGCTTCGCCATCATCATCACAGCCACGGCGATCAACATCGCAGGGGATTGGGTCGCCGAACGACAGGAAGGCGAGCGATGAGCCAGCCTCTTTCCGATTCTCCCAGCCACGGCCTCGTCGCCTCCCACGTGAGCGTGACCGACCGCGCTGGACACGTGATCGTCGACGACGTGAGCGTGCACGCACGCCCCGGGCGCACCCTCGTCATCGTGGGCGAATCAGGCGCGGGCAAATCGATGCTCGCGCGCACGCTGTGCGCGCTGACACCATCCGCGCTATCCGCCAGCGGAACGGTGTCGTTGGGTGGAGAAGACTACGATCTGGCGACCGATCAGGGACGCTTGAAGAAGCAGCGCGGGGGCGGCATCGTCTGGCTCCCACAAGACCCCTTCACCTCGCTCGCTCCGACCATACGCTGCGCCAAGCAGGTGACGGCTGCCCGCATGGGCAGGCGCTCCGAGCGCGCTCAGCGTTCGCGTGCGCTACTCGCAGAGGTCGGCCTCGACGCGCGCGTCGCCCGCTCGTACCCGCACGAGCTGTCGGGCGGCATGCGCCAACGCGTCGCCATCGCGGCCGCCCTCGACTCCGAGCCGGGGGTGCTCATCGCCGACGAGCCGACGACCGCCCTGGACGTCACGACGCAGCGCGACATCCTGACGCTGCTGACGCGCCTGCGCGACGACCGCGGCATGACGCTCGTGCTGGTCACCCACGACCTGGCGCTCGCGCGGCAGTTCGGTGACGACGTCATCGTTATGAAAGACGGCCTGATCGTCGAAGAGGGGCCAATCAACGAGGTGCTGGTGTCGCCGCGCCACGAGTACACGAAACGACTGGCTGACGCGGAGCCGCGGATCGATGGACCCAGCCCGCGCGCGGGGCATGAGCCTCACGTGGGCGCAGAAGCGGTCGTCGAGGTGCGAGACCTGACCAAGGTGTTCCGCTCACGCACGGACACCCGCGTCGCCCTCAGGGACGTCTCCCTCAACGTTGCGCCGGGAGAATCCATCGGCATCGTCGGAGAATCCGGCTCGGGCAAGACGACGCTCGCGCGCATCATCGTGGGGCTGGAGCACGCCGATTCTGGCACCGTGCGCGTGAACGCCCAGGCCGAACGAGGTCCCGCAGTCGGCATCGTCTTCCAAAACCCCTACTCGGCCCTCAACCCTGTGCGCACCATCGGCCAGACACTCGCCGAGGCAGCCGCCGTCGCCGGTCGACCGGCCAGCGATGTTCCCGACCTGCTCGCCGCCGTCGACCTGCCCGCCGAGTACGCGATGCGCCGTCCTGTCCGCCTGTCGGGCGGCGAACGCCAGCGCGTGGCAATCGCGCGCGCCCTCGCCACGCGCCCGCGCGTCCTCATCGCCGACGAGGCCGTCTCCGCCCTCGACGTCTCCGTCCAGGCCTCCGTCCTGGAGCTACTCACGCGCCTGCAAGCCGAGCAAGGCTTCGCCCTGCTCTTCATCACGCACGACCTGGCGGTCGCCCGAGCCATGTGCGACCGCCTCGTCGTCATGAAAGACGGGGTGGTCGTCGAAGAAGGACGCACGGAGGAGATCCTTCACCATCCCACGAAGGAATACACGGCCGACCTGCTCGCCGCTGTGCCCGGCCGCCAGGCACAGCCGGCATGAGTACTCGCCACAGCGTCGAAGCAACGCCGATCACACCCGGGGACGGCGCACGCAACCAGCTACTCGCCCTCGGCGTGCCCGACCACGACGCGCGGCTCTGGGCCATGATGGGCCCCGCAGTGTCGGCCACACTGTGGACCTACAGGGGTCATGCGCTGCTCGAAACCCACCGGGCCACGTCCGCTCACCGAACAATCAGCGGCACCTGCCTCCTGCACGAGGCGGCAACGACAACCGAGAACGATACGCATACACCGCGCTGGGAGACTCTCATCCAGGCGATCATCGACTCAGTGCCGAACGCCCCGCTGATCAAAGCAGTGTCACGCGAGATGGACTCCCACTGGGAGGCCGCGCTGCGCTCGCGGGGCTTCGCGCCCGCTGGCCTCGTCGGCTCTCCGCTGTCCATCGAGGAATACTCTGGTCACGGTCACGCGCTCGTACGCGCCTGGCTGCGATGGAACGGCCCGGGCGTGTCCATTCCCGCCTATGTTCGCCAGAAAACCGAGTTCACGTGCGGACCTGCGAGCGCCCTCATGGCCCTCGCGCATGCCCGCGCTGCCGGTCCCGCCCAGGTCAGCCACGGCCTCGTCGAAGAGATGGAGCTGTGGCGCGAGGCCACGTATTCGCTCGGGGTGGGACCCTACGGGCTGGCGTCCTCCCTGGCCAGGCGCGGTCTGGCGGTCGAGGTTCTCGTGACGCACGACGGTCCCGTCGTTGGGCTGACGCGTGCGCATGCTGCGTCGCCTGCTGTGCGCCGGGCGATCCACGACCAACATGTGGTCGAAGCACGCGGCCTCGGGGTGCGTGACTGCATCGGACCCGCCAGCCTCGAGGACCTGCGCGGGGCGTTGGCGAACGGAAAACGCGCGATCATGCTGGTCGACTTGGAGAACCTGAACGGGGAGCCGACCCCACACTGGGTGTACGTGTGGGGCATCGTCGGTGACTGCGCGTTGGTCCACGACCCGTGGAACGATGAGCACCTCGGCGAGACGTGGGTGGAAACCTGGGCGGAGGCACTCACGCTGGAACAACTCTGGGAATCCGCCCAGTGGGAGGAAACCACGCGCGCCAGGGCGTGCATACTCGTGACGCGCTGACGCGTCTGGCCCGGGCACACGACGAGGCCGGGGCCAGGTCACCTGAACAGTGAACTCCGGCCCCGGCCTCGTGAACCGCCGTGAAACGATCAGAGAACCATCGCGGCGATCCAGCCGCCGATGAGCAGCGGAATATTGTAGTGGATGAACTCGGGGATGACCGTGTCTCGCATGTGGTCGTGCTGACCATCCACGTTCAGACCGGCTGTCGGACCCAGCGTCGAGTCGGAGGCGGGGGAACCGGCATCGCCCAACGCGCCCGCCGTACCGATGATTGCGACCGTGGCGGTGGCGGAGAAGCCCAGCGTCACGCACAGGGGCACGTAGATCGCGGAAATAATCGGCAGCGTCGAGAACGAAGAGCCGATGCCCATCGTGATGATGAGACCCACGAGCAGCATGATGACGGCGGCCAGAGCCTTGGAGCCGTTGAACATCGCGGAGGTCTGCTCGACAAGGGGCTCGATCTGGCCCGAAGCCTTCAGGACAGCCGCGTAGCCCTGGGCGGTGATCATGATGAGGCCGATGAGGCTCATCATGCGCATGCCGCCAGAGAAGACATCGTCCGCCTGCTGCCACGGTACGACGCGCATGGCGAGCATGAGGCACAGGCCCACGAGAGCGCCCACGAGGAGCGGGTCGGCCTCGGAGTCCATCTTGGTCAGGACGGCCTGGATGACGAAGCAGGCGACGAGGGCGATGACGGCCGCCCAGACCTTCTTCATGTCGATTGGCTTGTCATCTTGGGAGCTGAACTCGGTCTCGCGCTGCTCGTACTCGCGCGGCTTGCGGTAGGAGACGAACAGGGCGATAGCACAGCCCACGGCCATCGAGGCGGCGGGGATCGCCATGGCGGCCATCGGGTTGACGATGCCTTCGACGGGCAGGCCCGCGTCTTCAATATTCTTGTAGAGAATGTCGTGCAGGAAGATACGACCGAAGCCGATTGGCACGAACATGTAGGTGGTGACGATGCCGAAGGTGATCGCACAGGCGACCAGGCGGCGGTCCATCTTCAGCTCGTTCATGACTCCGATGAGCGGGGGTACCAGCAGCGGAATGAACGCGATGTGAATCGGGATGAGGTTCTGGCTCATGACGCCCATGACGAGGACGCCGCCGAGGATGCCCCATTTCGCGGAGCGAGCCACGCGCGCGGAGTTAGAGTCGTCAGCGTTGCGCAGCTTAGCGATGATCCAGTTCGCCAGCAGGCGTGGCAGGCCCGAGTGGGCCACCGACATCGCGAACGCGCCGAGCAGGGCGTAGGACAGGGCGATCTTGGCTCCGCCGGCCAGGCCGTCCTGGAAGGCGACCATCGTGCCGGAAATACCCATTCCAGCCACCAGGCCGCCCACCAACGAGGCGACGAAAAGCGAGATAACGACGTGCACGCGTGCGACGCTGAGGACCAGCATGACGATCACGGAGAGCACGACTGCGTTGAAAAGCAACATGAGTGTTCCTGTGTTGAGGGTGCGCGAAAGCGCCACGTGAAGTGGAGAAAGTAAGCCGCGTCGCGGCAGGTGGTGGTGTCAGCCGAGATGGGAATCGGCGTGGATGGAGGCGTCGACAGCACCTACCAGTGCGTTCGACAAACCACCTTCCTCGGCGGCCAGCAATCCTGCGATTGTGGTGCCGCCGGGGCTCGTCACCCGGTCAATGAGTTGCGCGGGGATTGTGCCCGCCTCGCGCTCAGCGAGGAGCAGCGTGGCGGCTCCCGCCATCGCCTGCGCCGCGATCTCGACGGCGTTGTCCTTGGACAGCCCGTACTTGAGGCCCGCGCGGGCGAACGTATCAATAATCTGGAAATACCAGGCCGGAGAGCACGAGGCCAGGGCCTGGAACACAGGGAAATAGTCCTCGTCAATGAGGATGGTTCGACCGACCGAGTTCATGAGGTCGCGCACGGCGTCCACCTGCGCGTCGCTGGTCCGGCAGGCGGTGAGGGCAGTCATGGACTGTCCGACGGTGGCCGCCACGTTCGGCATAACGCGAATGAGGGGGATGCCCGAGCCGAAATCCTGCGTGATCTGGTCGAGGGTGCGCCCGGCGGCCAGGGACACGACGCACGCGTCGGGGCGTCCGACCACGATGGAGGCAATCTCCTTGATAACCGTGCGCTGGTCCTTGGGCTTGACAGCCAGGATGATGATGTCAACCTGGCGTGCCAGGGACGTGTTTGACGACGCGGCGGTCGCGCCCAGCTCGTCGGCTAGTTCGCAGGCCTTAGCAGCCGTGCGGTTAGAGAAGACCAGCGTCGCAGGATCGACACCGGACGCGACGGCACCGCGAGCAATGGCCTGGGCCATGGCTCCCGTTCCGATAAATCCGATGCGCATGAGACTCTCCCTGCGAGTGTTGGTCACTTGTCACGCAGCCTACCCGCATTTTGCCTGCTCTTGGCGTGGTGGTCGAACTGTGAGACGAGGCCGGGGCTGGTTTGCGTTGTCGAGCAACTCAGCCACGGCCTCGTGGGGGAGAAAACGGTGGAAAGTCGTGCGTCAGCGCTTGCGCGTGCCGAAGATCGAGCGCGTGATTTCGCGGCCGGCGGTGCACAGAACGGACCCGAGGACGTTTTCGACTTGGCGGGCGCGACGCTCGGCGGCTCGCTGGCGGGCGGCTTCCTCCTTCTCCTGCTGCTTTTCGACCTGGCGGCGCAGGCGTTCCATTTCCTTCTCGCGGGCGGCCTCTTCCTTGGCAGCGGCCTTCTCTGCTTCCTTGGCCGCCTTCTCGGCAGCTTTTTCTGCTTCCTTGGCCGCCTTTTCCGCTGCCTTCTTAGCCTCCTTGCGGGCCTTTTCCTCTTCCTTGGCGGCGAACTCCTGGGCGGCCGCTTCCTCGCGGGCGGCCTGGGCCTCGGCGGCGCGGCGCTCGAGCTTCTCCTCGGCCGAATCCGGGTTTACGGCGTCGCGGTAGCGGCCCATGATGATGCTCGACTGGTTAACGCGGGTGATCGTGTCGGCGGAGGCGGGACCCATGACGGAGGCGGGTGCCCAGATGCCAACCGGCGTGACCGGGGTGGGGTTACCCCTCGGATCCAGGACGGTCACGACGGCCTCGCCCGTGCCCAAGGTGGTCAGGACCTCGTCGAGTTCCAGGGACGTCTTCGGGAAGGTCTGCACGGTCGCCTTGAGCTTCTTGAAGTCATCGGGCGTCGAGGCACGCAGGCCGTGCTGGATGCGTGAACCGAGTTGGGCGAGTACGTCGGAGGGGATGTCCTTGTGCGTCTGGGTCACGAAGACGACGCCCACGCCCTTGGAGCGGATGAGGCGCACGGTTTGGACGACCTGACGCTCGAACTCCTTGGTGGCGTCCGCGAACAGCAGGTGGGCCTCGTCGAAGAAGAACACCAGTTTGGGGCGCGGCGCGTCGCCGACCTCGGGCAGAGTTGCGAACAGGTTGGCCAGCAGGTACATGATGACGGCGCTGACCAGGGCCGGGCGCGAGGAAATGTCACCGACGCCGAGCAGGGAGATGATGCCGCGTCCGGTCGAATCCATGCGCATCAGGTCGGCCGTGTCGAAGCCGGGGGCACCGAAGAACTGGCCGCCGCCCTGGGACTCGAGCGCGGTCAGGGCGCGCAGGATGACGCCGGCGGTGGCCTTGGAGACGCCGCCGATCGTCGCCAGCTCGTCCTTGCCGTCCTCCGAGGTCAGGAAGGAGATGACAGCGCGCAGGTCCGGCAGATCGACAAGTTCGAGTCCTTGGCCGTCCGCCCACGCGAAGATCAGCTGCAGGGCCTGCTCCTGCGTCGTGTTCAGGGACAGAGCGCGGGCCAGTAGGATCGGGCCGAAGTCAGAGACCTCGGCGCGCACGGGCACGCCCGGGAACTGCGAATCCGCCCCGCCCAGGCTCAGCAGTTCAATCGGGAAGGACGAGGGGGCCCACGCCTGGCCGTTGGCGGCCGTGCGGGACAGGAGCTTCTCCGAGCTGGCCCCGGCCTCGGCCAGGCCCGTCAGGTCACCCTTGACGTCGCACAGGAGCACGGAGGAGCCGTTCGCGGACAGGCCCTCGGCGAGGAGCTGGAGCGTGCGGGTTTTGCCCGTGCCCGTCGCGCCGGCAACCAGCAGGTGACGGTTAAACATGGGCAGGGGCATCTTGGCGCTGACGCCGGGCACGCGCGTTCCGTCCTCGATGAGGGTGCCGATGGTGACCGCGGGGACGTCCCAGGAGTAGGCGGCCTTGATCCCTGAGGCGAACGCGGAGAGGCCGCCGGATACCTCGGACGAGGCCTGGGCCGCCTCACTCGCAGCTGCTGGCGCTTCGGGGGTGGTTTCGGCTGCTTCGATCTGGGACCGTAACGCGTCGGCCGCCGCGCGGGCTGCCTGGGCCTCCGCTGTTTCGGTATCCGCTGCGGCGGCAGGGGTATCCGCGGCGGCACCGGCTGCTTCGACCTGGAGACGCAGCGCCTCCGCCTTCGCGCGGGCTGCCTCAGCCTCGGCCGCCTTCGCGGCGGCTTCAGCTTCGGCGAGGCGCGCCTTGAGATCTTCGATGTTCTCGCTCATGGTGTGGTCTTTCGGCTGTGGGCGCGGTGCGCCACCGTATGTCGACGTTACCGACACAGTATCCCCTGGGATGACAATCCTATGCGCGCGATAACAGGGGAGAGCGCGTGTGGCTCCGTCCACAGGCGGGATGCTCGTGTCGCGCATATCCACAGGGGGTTGCTCCGTGTCGCGCCCATCCACAGGCGAGAGCGGGCGGCGCGACACAGGTAAGACACTGGCTTTAGCGTCGACACATGAACCCTCCACGATGGATCGCACACCGCAGGATGGCAGCCCTGACGAAAGCCGTGTACGACTCAGCGGTCAGCGACGACGATGACCCGCCCGAACCCACCTCCACGCGCCTGCTGCCCGGCGGGACGACCGTCGCCGCACTCCTCATCGTCCTCGTCGCCCTCGCAGGCATCGGCGTGTGGCGAAACGCCCGGGTCGCAGACGAAGCACACGCGAGTGAACAAGCCGCCGAGCAATCAGCCGAACGCCAGGCCGAAGAAACCACACACCAGGACCTGGCGGCGGCACCGGAAAGAGACGCACCCAGCCGCCCCGCCTCCCACGCCACGCCCGGTCCTCCCGGACCCGCAGGCCAAGTCATCGTCTACGTCTCCGGAGCCGTCGCCACCCCCGGCGTCCTCACCCTGCCCGCCTCCTCCCGCGTCACCGACGCCATCACCGCCGCAGGAGGCGCCCTAGAAGACGCCGACCTCGATACCATCAACCTGGCACGCCCCCTCACAGACGGCGAACACATCCGCATCTCCCGAATCGGAGAAACACCACCGGCCCCCACGGCAAACGGCGACGCCACCCACGCCGCCTGCGTCCGCCTCGACACCGCTACCGCCACCGACCTACAAACCCTGCCTGGCATCGGCCCAGCCCTCGCCGAACGCATCATCGACTACCGTGCCACCCACCCCCACATCACCTC
>NZ_CAJPJE010000028.1:0-28025 GCF_905369875.1 Actinomyces sp. ICM47 | reverse complement strand
GTACAGTGGGAAGCCCACCCCGCGACACAGGCAGGCCACATGTTCCTCCCCCAACGACTCCCCGGCCAAGACTGGCTCGGCGTCGTCGTCGCCATCCCCGAACCCTGGGTCTCACACCTGACAGACCTGCGCCTACGCCTCGGAGACCTCGCCGGATCACGCATCCCCGCACACATCACCCTCATGCCACCCACACCCGTCGCCCGCGACGCACGCGCCGACGTCATCGACCACCTACGCGCCATCGCCGCCCGACACGCCCCCTTCCGCATCACCCTATCCGGCACCGACTCCTTCCGGCCCATCTCCAACGTCGCCTTCATGACCCTCACCGAAGGAGCGAACGCCTGCACCGACATCGCCGAGGAAATCCGCTCCGGCCCCCTCGACCACGAAGCACGCTTCCCCTACCACCCACACGTCACACTCGCCCAGGACGTCGACGACGTCGCCCTCGACCTGGCCCTCGACATCGGTGCAACCGTCGAAGCCTCCTGGATCGTCCCCGGCTTCCGCTTGGACCGCATCTACCCATCCGGGGTCTATTCCTCAATAGCCCTCTTCGACTTCGACGCCTCCGGACGCTGAACTCCTGCCTACCTCGCTTCCGCGCGGCACCTCCACCACCACACTTCCACGCAGCATCTTCACCGCCACGCTTCCGGGCGGCGCGAGGCCTGTCCACTTGATCCGGCCGGTTGCGCCTGTGGGCGGCGGCCCGCCCGCGAGATCGCCACACACGAGCTTCGCTCGGAGTGATCGATCTCAAAGCCCGGCCAGGCCCCACCGCCGCCCACAGGCACCACAGCCAGGCACGACCTCCACGCGCATACACGAAAAGCCGCGGCCGCCCAGGAAACCTCTACTCCCAGGCCAGCCACGGCCTCGTCGATGAAACGTCAGATGTCGTAGGTCACCGAGACGGGCGCGTGATCCGAGAAGCGCTCCGCATACTCGTCGGCGCGGCCAATCTCGAAGGAACGCGCACGCTCACCCAGGGCAGGCGTCGCGTACTGATAGTCGATGCGCCAGCCCGCGTTATTGACGAAGGCCTGACCGCGCCACGACCACCACGAGTAGGGCCCCTGCACGTCGCCAGCCAGGTCGCGCACAGTGTCGCGCCAGCCCTCGTCCACCCACTGGTTGAGGAACGCGATCTCCTCATCGAGGACACCGGCACGCTTGTTGTGGTTCGGCTTCCAGTTCTTGATGTCGGCCTGCGAGCGCACAACGTTGAAGTCACCACACACGAGCGACGACATGCCTCCATCCGCCTCCTCGGCGAGCAGCTCGGCCATGCGCGCCCCGATGCGCGGCAGGTGCGCCATCTTCGCCTCCTGCTTGGGGGTATCCTTCTCGCCCGAATGGAAGTAAGCGGAGACGACACGAACCGGGGTCTCGCCGCCCTCGGGTCGCACGACGGCCTCGAGCCAACGGCCCGAATCCACGTCCGACTCAGCATCGTCGAGGATCAGGCGGGGATCGCCCTCCAGGCGTGCGCGCCCGCGTCGCACGGCCACACCCACGCCCGCGCGCCCCTTGATGCGGCAGGGAACCCACACGCTGTCCCAGGCCTCGCCCATGATCTCGCGGGAGATCTCCTCGGGCGCTCGCACCTCCTGCATGAGCAGCACATCCGTGTCAGACGCCCCCAGCCAGTCGAGGAAGCCGCGCTTGTGGGCGGCGCGAATGCCGTTGAGGTTCACGGTGGTCACCGTCAGGGTCATCGTTTTCTCCTTACGCGAGTTTTCTTCAGTTTAGAGGAACGAGGAGGCGCGGCGAGGAGTTGGATTCCTCGCCGCGCCTCCCGCGTGTTATCAGGTGTCTACCGATTGTCACCGGCAGGGTCCGCTTACTGGGGGCCGAGGCCCGCCTGGCGTTCCGCTGCCTCGACGACGTTCGTGACGAGCAGGGCACGCGTCATCGGCCCGACTCCACCCGGGTTCGGGCTGAGCCAGCTGGCGACCTGATCGACGCCGTCCGCGACGTCACCCTTGAGGCGAGCCTTACCGTCGGCGTCCGTCACGCGGCTCACGCCGACATCCAGGACAACCGCACCGGGGGCCACCATGTCGCGCGTGATGATTCCCGCAGAACCCGCCGCAGCCACGATCACGTCCGCGCGGCGCACGTGATCGGCCAGGTCAATCGTGCCCGTGTGACACACATCGACCGTCGCGTTCACCTCCTTGCGCATGAGCAGCAGACCGATCGAACGACCCACGGTCACGCCGCGCCCAACCACGCACACGTTCTTACCGGCTAGGTCGATCCCGTGGCGCTCCACGAGCTCGATGACCGCGCGCGGCGTGCAGGGCAACGGCGAGTCGATGGGACCCGAACCGCGCAGGACCAGGCGACCAAGGTTCATCGGGTGCAGCCCATCCGCGTCCTTGGCCGGATCGATGCGCTCCAGGACCGCGTTGGTGTCGATGCCACGAGGAAGCGGCAGCTGCACGATGTATCCCGTGCACGCCGGATCAGCGTTGAGCTGATCGATGGCAGCCTCTACCTGCTCCTGCGTCGCGTCGGCGGGCAGATCCACGCGGATCGACTCCGCGCCGATCTGGGCACAGTCGCGGTGCTTGCCGGCGACGTAGGCAACGGACCCGGGGTCCTCGCCCACAAGAATCGTGCCGAGGCCCGGGACGACCCCGACCTCGCGCAGGCGATCCACGCGTTCCTTGAGTTCGGCCTTGATGGCGGCAGCGGTCGCCGTGCCATCAAGAACCCGCGCGGATCCCTCCCAGGGAGCCCTCACTGCTCGAGTCCCGCGTACAGGGGGTGCTTATCCGTGAGCTTCTTGACGCGGGCGCGCAGGGCATCCACCTCAACATTGCTGCCAGACGCGCCCTGCGCCAGCGTCGTACCGATGATGTCCGCAACCTCCGCGAAGTCCTCGGCGTCGAAACCGCGCGTCGCAAGGGCGGGGGTACCGATGCGCAGGCCCGAGGTGACGGCCGGCGGACGCGGGTCAAAGGGCACCGCGTTGCGGTTGACGGTAATGCCGACTTCGTGCAGCAGGTCTTCGGCCTGCTGGCCGTTAAGTTCGGACTCGACGAGGTCGACGAGGACCAGGTGCACGTCCGTGCCGCCGGTGACCAGCTTGATGCCCGCGTTCTTTGCGTCGTCAGCGCCCAGGCGTTCTGCAAGAATCTGCGCGCCTTCGAGGGTACGACGCTGGCGATCTTTGAACTCCTCGGTCTGCGCGACCTTCATGGCAATGGCCTTCGCGGCGATCACGTGCATGAGGGGGCCGCCCTGCTGGCCGGGGAACACGGCGGTGTTGAGCTTCTTGCCCCACTGCTCGCCGCGCGAGGACAGGATCATGCCGGAACGAGGCCCACCCAGGGTCTTGTGAACCGTCGTCGTGACGACGTCGGCGAAGGGGACGGGGTTCGGATGCAGGCCTGCGGCCACGAGGCCAGCGAAGTGAGCCATATCCACCCAGAGGGCGGCACCGACCTCGTCCGCGATGTCGCGGAAGGCCTGGAAATCGAGGTGACGCGGGTAGGCCGACCAGCCGGCGATGATCACCCGCGGGCGCTCGGCGAGGGCCGCCTCGCGAACCTTCTCGGGTTCAATGCGCATGGTCTCGCGATCGACCTCATAGGCGACCGCCCTGTAGTGCTTGCCCGAGAAGTTCAGACGCATGCCATGAGTCAGGTGGCCGCCGTGAGCCAGGGACAGGCCCAGGATCGGGTCGCCGACGTTCGCCATTGCCATGAGGGCCGCAGCGTTGGCCTGCGCGCCTGCGTGGGGTTGCACGTTGACGTAGTCGCCACCGAAGACCTGCTTGGCGCGCTCAATGGCGAGCAATTCAGCAACATCGACAAACTCGCAGCCGCCGTAGTAGCGACGACCCGGGTAGCCCTCTGCGTACTTGTTTGTCAGGACGGAGCCCTGGGCCTGAAGGACTGCACGCGGAACGAAATTCTCAGATGCGATCATCTCGAGGGTGTCTCGCTGACGTCCCAGTTCGGCGTCCAGCACTGCCTGGATTTCGGGATCCAGCTGCGCCAGTGTCATGTCGTTGAGGGAGTCCATATGGTTCTCCTGTTGATCAGTCGAATGTGATGTCGGCAACTTCAAGCCCAGGCGGGCGGCTCTCGATGCAGGCACGCCGCTCCCCGGTGGTACCCCACCTATTTCGCCAGTCACGACGCATGTACAAGTCTATCTCTCCCCGTTAACCCGCGCATTCTGCCAAAATGTCAGGAATCGACCGAACGGTCACCCAACACGACACCGCGACTCCACAGACAGTCTCAATACGTGAAATCACAGCCCATTTTCGCTTGTACTTAACCCTTTGGTTAGCAAACAAGTTAACCGTATGGATAGACTAGGGTTAACACCTAACGGTGACTGAGGCGCTCAGGGATTACTTACTCAGTAAATGTCCTGACCATCGGGGGATTCACTCCTCTAACCGACCTACAGTATTTGAATTTGAAGAAGTAGAAGGAAGACGCACAGATGACAACTTTGATGAAGCCAACTGCACGCGCCGCCTCGACGGCTCTCGCATTCGAGCATGCGTCGGATTTCGCCGCGTCCGCCGACAACGCCATCAAGCGCATGTGCGACATTATCGCCTCGCTTATCGGCATCATCCTGCTGACACCGGTGTGGATCATCGTTGCAGCGATGGTGCGCCTGCACGACGGCGGTCCCGCTTTCTTCAAGCAGGAGCGCGTGGGCCTCGACGGCACGAGTTTTACCATGTTTAAGTTCCGCACCATGCACGTTGATGCGGAAGCCATGAAGGCCTCGCTGACTGAGGCCAACGAGGCCGACGCCAGCGCCGGCAACTCCGTCATGTTCAAGATGGCCAACGACCCTCGCGTCACCCGCATCGGGGCCTTGCTGCGTAAGACCTCGATCGACGAGCTCCCCCAGCTCTTCAACGTTCTTCGCGGTGATATGTCTCTCGTCGGCCCGCGCCCCCCGCTCCCCAGCGAGGTTGCGCAGTACGAGCCGCGCGTCATGGGCAAGTTCGCGGTCCGCCCGGGTATTACCGGCCTGTGGCAGATCTCCGGGCGCTCCAACCTTTCCTGGGACGAGACAGTCCACCTGGACCTGTCCTACGCCCAGCACCGTTCCCTCACGCTCGATGCGTGGATCATGCTGCAGACCATTCCCGCTCTGCTGCGCCATGAGGGAGCCTACTGATTCTTTCTGCGTGTGTGTGAAATAGGGTGAGGCCCGAGCCAAACGGCTCGGGCCTCACCCTTTGACGCGCACAATGAGTCGCACACCCGCATAGATAGGGGCACGCTATAAAAAGGTCGCCACAGCGCCTTGAGGACGCTTCAAGCCCTCGGAACAACGGGCAGACGCCGACGCAATCAGAGTCAGCCAGGAGCGCCAGCAGCACCCTCACAAACATCACATGCGCCGACAACACATAACGGACTCCACGATGACATACGCACTGACAGACTCAAGGGACCAGCAGGACAACCCAGCTCTCCTATCAGCACCATCACAGCAAGAGCGGTGGTAGCACATGCTAGATTGGAAACAGGTAAGGCCCACGAGGGTTTGACACCATCGCCACTGAACCCGTCACTGAAGCTGTTTTATACCCGTGTCAAAACCTCGATAACGGTTATTGCGCACCTAACAACTCACATATTCAACAGCTGTATGACCAACAATCACCTACCGGCTCACGAGACGTCATGACCACTTGGAATCACCTCTGAAGGCCGCGTATTACGCTCGACACCCAACTTGACAGAAGTCGTCACAGTGTCGCACTTCGTATGTCGGACACCCTAGAGGTCCACAGACTTCGAACGCCTGGTAATCCTTTCCCGCATCACCTCACGCCTCAACCAGCCGACTCTCTATCCAGGAGCAAACGCCCCAGTCTCATTCCGGGGAGAACGCTTACAGTAGCACGAAATACCCCTCTAACAGCCAAGACAGACAGCGAGGCGGGCCGAACCCGTGGGTTCGGCCCGCCTCAGCGAGCATCACTTACGCCGCGCGTATCACGCCTGCGACGCGTTCTTCTCCACGACGAGGCCCAGCTCGTCGAAGGTACCCATGGCCTCAAGGCGACGAATCAACTCAGGCCAGTGAGCAATGAAGTCCAGAGCCTCCACCGTGTAGCGCTTCGTCAGGCGCTTGGGTTCGTGCGCGATGCGCCACGCCCAGCCCAGGCGAGCGTTGTGGACCCAGTCGGGAAAGTAATCCTCCGCAGCCTTCGCGTACTGGTCGATCCAGCCACCGGCCACACAGACGGACACGTCAGGGACCTGCTCGAGGACCCAGGATGCGACGACGTCCTGAAGCCCCGCACCGAGTCCAACGATCGCTAGGCGCGGATGAAAGTCCGTCAGGATGGACGGGTTGGCCTTGAGACGGCGCAGGCCGTCGTAGCCGTCAATGTGCTGGACGTTGAAACGGCTCAAACGCTGTGCGACGGCCTGCCCGGCCTCCGTGGTCGTGCCGATCACCGTGATACGCGTGCCGTCTTCGAGACGGTCGAACACGTAGGGAAGCACGAGATCCGTGGATGTACGACTGACGTTGTACCCTGCGGCCCGCAGGCGCATCTGAAGGAATGTTCCGTCGAACCCGATGGTGCTCATGCGCGACAGGGCTGGGAAGTCCGCGTGCAGGAGGGACCAGTGGTTCAGCCATGAGGTCGCGTGCCCGGGAGTGAGCAGGCGCGTCGCCATCGCTTCGAAGACGGGATCGGCATCAGATGCGCCGACGGAAGGGGACTTGTCAGTCATGGGTTCACCTCAGCAGGCTTCCTTTAAGATCGAAGGAAACGGACACAGCTCCAGCGTAGTTGGCGTGCTCTTCGACCGCGATGCGGTTGACACCGTCCTTGAGCACATCACGCGGAACAGACACAGTGGCAAGATTCTTCTTGGCTGCGCCGAGGGACACGTTGGACTTGGCGTTGGTGTTGTTCGTGACGGCACCTTCCGGCATGTTCACGCGCTTTACTTCGGTTCCGTTGACGTAGATGACGGCGCCGTCGTCGACGCGAACGTCGAGGGTAAGCTCGAAGTCAGCGCTGATGGTGCCCAGGTTCACGTCACGGGCGAAGTAGGTCGTGATGGGTCGCTCGGAGGCGGCGAGCACGAAGGGGGTAGCGGCGTCGCGGTCGCCCCAGCCCAGCGGGCTGGCTCCGTGCTTCCACTGTGACAGGTCTGCGGTGGAGTTCCACGCGTCGTCAGGAGCATCCTTGGAGTTCCAGTAGTTCCAGTACTGTCCGGTGGGCAGGAACTCACCGAAGTTCACGCCGGACACGTCGAGTACCTCGAGGGGCTGATCGGGATCCGGGGTGATCGGTTTGTCCGGGTCGGGCTGCGGCGCGGGTTCCGGCTCGGGTTCGGGTTGCGGCTCGGGTTCGGGTACATCAGCCTTTGCGACGACCTGGACGGTGCCGTCGATGGTCATCGAGGAGCTGGACCGGTAGTTGAGGTGTGTCTCGACGGCCAGGGTGTTGGTTCCAGCGACGAGCTGGGACGCGGGGACGAAGACCAGCTGACGGTCGGCGCGCGCGGAGGCGGTCGTCACGGAGGCAGACGCGTAGGTTCCTGCGGTGACGGCACCATCGTTCATGCGCTGGCGTACAACCTCAGTGCCGTTGACGTAGACCACGGCGCCGTCGTCAGCCGTCACGGAGACGTTCACGCCGCCGATGGCGGTGGGGTCAGCGACCGTGAAGGTGGTGCGCGCGTAGGTGGTCAGCGGGCGGGTCTTGGGCGTGCCGGGCTTGAGCGTGGTACCCAGGTCGGCTGCGCCATATCCGATGGGGGCGGTGCCGCGGCTCCACGAGGAGTCGTCGTACGAGGTCTGGGTCCAGTCTGCGGACACAGCATCGGTCGACCAGTGGTACGCCCAGGTGGCGTCGTCATCAACGAGGATAGTCGAGTCATCGGGCTGGGTCGGCTGGCCGTTGGCGTCGACCGTGTACGCGTGAGTCGAGGCACCTCGCAGGCCGTCAGACGCGACGGCGCGCACGAAGAAGCGGTTGTTGCCTCCCAGGGGCACGGTGATGGAGGTCGAGGTCGTGGTGGCGATTGTGCGATCATCGCGCAGAATGTCGTAGGATTCGGCACCGGGCACGGACGACCACTTGAGGGTCACCTCCTTCGCGTTGCCGTCGGAGGCGCGCAGGTTGGCGGGCACGGCGGGGGCGGTGGCGCTGCGTGCGGGCATGCGCACCCAGCCACCGGACCACTGGCCGTCCGTCTTGGAAGTGTAGGAGAAGTTGAAGTCACCGCCGGCCCACAGGGCACCGTCATCACCCATTTCGAGGGCCCAGGCACCGGTGGAACGCAGGGAGGACAGACGGTACGGGGTCCAGCCGATCTGACGGCCGGTGGCCTGGTCCCATCCGCCTACCCACTGGATCTCGTCGGCGCGCGTCCAGGTGTCGCCGAGGGCGAGGTACTGGTAGGCGTCCTGGAAAGCGTAGTCGGAGCAGTGGCAGGAGCCGTAGACAACGCCGGTCGCAGAGGCAGTGGTCGCCTGCAGGTCGCCGCCGTTTTGCATGGTGATGGACCCGGAGGTGCGGCTCATGTCGGAGGTGTTGTAGCCGAACAGCGAGTGCTGCGAGCCGCCGAAGTAGGCGCGCCCGTTACCAACGGTGACGGCCTGCTGGTACTTGCCGATGAAGTAGGAGTGGCGGAAGGACCAGGACTGGTCGAGCTCAGCTCCCGCACCGGTGCCCAGGCGGGCGGCATTTTCGGCAACGAGGTCGTGTGCGCGAGTGAAGTGGCCTGCAGCGTAGAGGTAGGAGTCGTTCTCGTCCACGTCGATGTCGATGACGGCACCGTTGAACTCGGGGTTCCACGAGCGATCGGGCTTGCCGGACAGGTCCAGGCGGGCACCGTTACGGGCGTACACGGAGGAGGAGCCGTTACCCGTCAGGTGGGTGAAGGCACCGGCCAGGTAGATGTGTTCGCCGACGACCTTCGCGGCTTTAACGGTCACAACGGATGCGTTGCCGTTGCGGATCTGCAGGTCCCACGAGGGATCAATCTGGCCGGTGGCAGCGTCGATCAGGACGGTTCCGACGTGGGTTTCACCGTTGACCTTGGTGAAGTCACCGACTGCCAGCAGCTTACCTCCGGGCAGCTCGACGAGGTCCTTCACCTGGTTGTTAAAATCGAAGGTCTGGCCGGTCCAGTCACCGGTGGTGGCATCGAAGGCTGCCAGGCCACGGCTGGTGGTCTCCGAGCCGTTCTTGCCCTTCTGCACGCCGGTGAAGTTACCGCCGACGTACATGGTGGAGCCAACCTGTTCGAAGGCCTGGACCTGGATACTTCCCTCTTGGATCGAGCCGTTGAGGTTACCGGTCACGCCCCACGTCGTGGGGGTCGCAAATTCGGAGACCGATGCCTTCTGGGTCTCAGCGGCAGTGCCGCCGTCACCGATGGCACGGAAAGAGGAGTCCGTGGAACTCAGCTCGGGACGGATGTAGACCTCCGCGTAGGGATTGATGATGGAGCCGTTGCGGCGGAAGAACGACGTCGAGGAGGAGGTGTCGTACCAGGAGGACGCGAGGGGACCGTAGCCGAAGCCCATCGTGTACTGGTTCTGAGGAGACGCATTCAGGTTGACGTAGCCCCAGCTGGTGTTCGTACCAAAGCCGGCCCACACGATGCCGCCGTTGACCCACCACTCGCGGTTGAACTTAACGTTGACGGGATGGGCGCTCTTGAAGGGCCAGATGAAGTCGCGCATCTTGGGGAACTGCATGCGCACGGTCTGGTAGGCGCTGCCCCGGTGGTTCCAGGCACGCTGGACCATGACTCCGTCCGGGAGGTCAGAAACTTTGGTGCCCCCGAGCAGTCCGTTCACAGTCTCGTGGGACGCCTGGACGACCTCGAAGTCGCCGGGAGTGCGCGGGCGGGTCTGGAGGCGAGTCTGGTCTCCCTTGCCCTGGCTCCAGGTTTCCCAGCCTTCACGGCCGCGACCGATCATGACCCAGCCGCCACCGTCCGTCGTCTGGTCGCAGAAGAACTGGCCGGGGGCATCCATTGTGGCCGTCTGGAGCCAGTAGGTGCCGTCCGACGAGCGCGGGTTGTTCTGTTTAATCTCCCAGCATGAGGCCGCAGCAGTCGCTTCGGAGAGGCCATCGTGGAGGGGGTCAACCGCCGCCTGAGCTGCGACGGGGCTGAGTGCAAGCACTCCGAAACCGGTTATTGATGCCAGGCCGAGGGCCAAGCAGCGGCGGATAGTCTTCATCGGATCCTCACTGGTATCGCATTAATGGTTACCCCTATAGTGTCACGAAAACCCATCACGCTCAACCATGTGGTTAGCCAAAAACGAGAGTGTTCTACCACATACGAAGGAGCCCTCGCCAGAACGGCGAGGGCTCCCCCTGTCAACAGGAATATATGAGGTCGGTCAAACTGTCCAAACTAGTCATGACATCACCTCAACCTGCATGAAGCGACACGATGTTCGCTCTATTTGGCCATTGTTGCGGACAAATCAAAGGACATGGACGGCGTGCCCTTGTAGTTGATATGTTCCTCAACGCCGATGCGATTCACTCCAGATGTCAAGTAGCTGGCGGGAATCTTCACCTCGAGCAGATCGGAGGCCGCCTTGGGGGCAGTTACCGCCGCATTCGCGTACGTGTCATGGCTAATGTTGCCATGCGACATACGCTTCGTGTCCACGACCTGTCCGTTGATGCGCAGGACGACGCCGTCGTCCGCACGCACCTTGACGGTGAGGGTCGTATTGGGGGTGACGGTGCCCAGGTCGATGTCACGCGCGAAGTAGTACGTGACGGGGCGATCCTTCTTGGCGATGTCCAGGCGAGTGGCCGCGTCCGAGTCTCCCCATCCGATGGGGCCTGCACCGCGCGACCAGTCCGCCAGGGATGCGGTCGTTGCCCAGTCAGAGACAGGAGCTGCCATGGCGGTCCAGTAGTTCCACTGGGTGGAAGCCGAGGGGATGACCTCGCCGTTCGTCATAGCGCTAACGTCGATGGGCTTGGTGGCATCCTCGAGGTTTGTGGGCGCCGAGGGTTCAGTGTAGGGAACCGGGACCGGGTTCGGATCGGGCTGGGGTTCCAGCTCCGGCTTCACGTCGTCATCCCCGGAGGTCGATTCGGGCGTTCCGTCGACGCGGATCACGGAGGCCCACATGCCCACGGTTGCACTGCGCGTGTAGTTCACGTGCGTTTCGACTGCGATGACGTTGTCGCCGGTGGTGAGCAGGGAGGCCGGCACGAAGACCTCGGACGGGGAGCTCGTGGCCGCACTGTAGCTCGGCGCGGCGTTGGCTCGCGTCGTGTAGCTCACGGCACCTGCGTCAATGCGCGTACGGTCGACCTCGGTGCCATTGACATAGACCACTGCACCATCATCGGCCAGGTACTTCACGGTGACACCCTTGAGCGCCTTGGCGTCGACCACCGGGAAGTGCGTGCGGAAGTAGGAGGTCACGGGGCGCGCGACGTTCGACTGCAGGACGGTCGCGATGCGAGAGTCGCCGTAGCCGAGCGGAGCGGCACCGGTGGACCACTGGGAGTCGTCGAACGAGGCCTGGTTCCAGTTCTCGGGGGCGGCACTATTGAGCGCACGGTAGTTCCAGGTGGCACCAGCGTCCAGGAGGACGGGGTTGGTGGGGTCAACCTCGCCGTCGGCCGGGGGCACGTAGACGGCGGTGGTGGCGGAGCGGTTGCCCGCAGCGTCGACTGCGCGCACGAAGAAGCGGTTGTCGCCGCCGCGCGGGACCTCAACGCTGGCCGAGGTCGTGGAGGCGATGGGGCGATCATCGCGCAGAATCTCGTAAGAGACGGCGTCGGAGACGCCTTCCCAGGCCAGGGTCACAGACGAGGCCGTGGAAGCGGTCGTGTGCACGAGCGTCGGGGTCTCGGGCGCAACGTTGTCGCGGTTGTCGTAGCGAGCGAAGCCACCGTTCCACTGAGTGCGCGAAGCGTCGATGTGCGACAAATCGAAGTCGCCGCCGACCCACAGGTTGCCGTTGGTATCGGTCGTGAGCGCCCACGCACCGGTCTTGCGCCTAGAGGAGAGCTCGAAGGGGGTCCAATGCAGGTTCTCGCCGGTGGTTGCGTCCCATGCGCCCACCCACTTGATCTCGTCGATACGAGACCAGCGGTCAGACACGGCCCAGTCGTACT
This sequence comes from Actinomyces sp. ICM47, assembly GCF_905369875.1. NCBI lineage: Bacteria > Bacillati > Actinomycetota > Actinomycetes > Actinomycetales > Actinomycetaceae > Actinomyces > Actinomyces sp. ICM47. The sequence continues at coordinate 15,883 of NZ_CAJPJE010000028.1, read as the reverse complement.
TGTCCTGGTAGGCACCGTCAGAGCAGTGGCAGGAGCCGTAAATGACGTTCTTGGAGGAGATGGTGCTGGCCTGCATGTCGCCGCCCATGCTCATGGTGAGGGTGCCGGAGGTGCGCGAGTTCGTGCCAGTGTCGTAGCCGAACAGGGAGTGCTCGGAGCCGCCGATGAAGACGCGGTTGCCCCCGGTGGCGATGGTCTGCTGGTACTTGCCGGCGCTCACGGTGGAAGGTTCGAAATTGAATTCGAAGTCCTGGGCGGCACCGGGCTGGGTCGAGAACTTCGCCGCGTACCATGCACGCTCGGAGCCGTGTGCACGGGTGAAGTGTCCGCCGGCGTAGAAGGCACCGTTAGCCTCGCTGACGCCCACGGCCTGAACGGAACCGCTAAGTTCCGGGTTCCAGCTGCGGTCGGGGCGCCCGTCGAGAGACACGCGGGCAGCGTTGCGCCCGTAGACCTTTGAGGAGCCGCCGCCGCTCAGGTGTGTGAAAACACCACCCAGGTAGACGTTGCCGTCGTAGTAGTCGAGCGCGCGCACGCTCACCTGGCCGCCGTTCAGCGCGTTACTGATCGACAGGTCCCACGAGGGGTCGACCTGGCCGGTGGAGGGGTTAATGACGACGGTGCCGACATGAGTCTCGCCGTTGACGCGCGTGAAGTCGCCGGCCACGAGGAGGCGACCGTCGGGCAGGGGCAGGAGGGCCTTGACCTGATTGTTGAAGTCGAAAGCCTGGCCGGTCCAATCGCCCGTATTGACGTCGAAGGCCGCCAGGCCGCGCGACGGGTTCTCGGAACCGTTCTCGCCCTGCTTGACGCCGGTGAAGTTACCGCCGACGTACATGGTGGAGCCGACCTGCTTGAGGGCCTGGACCTGGATGGATCCTTCCGCGTAGGAGCCGTTGATGTTCCCGGTTACGCCCCACGAGGTTGTGGCCGCGTAGTTCGAGACGGCGCGGGTCACGGTGAAGCCAGCCTCGCCCTCGTCCGGGATGCGGGTGAAGGCCGAGGAGTCGGAGGCGATGCGCGGACGCACGTAGGCCTCAGAGTAGGGGAAGACCGTCTGGCCGTTCTTGTGGAAGAAGGAAGAGGCAGAACTCAGGTCGCCACCCCAGTTTCCGGCACCGATGCCGTAGCCCCAACCGACAGTCCAGCCGGTGCGTGCCGACGGGTAGAGCTGGAGGGCGTTCCAGCCCTGGTCGTAGCCGAGGGTATTCCACAGGAGGCCGGAGACGGGACTGGCACCGTCCATCGAGACGCTCACCGGGTGAGCCATCTTGAAGGGCCACACGAAGTCCGTCATCTTGGAGAACTTCAGGTCCAGCTTCTGGTAGGAGCGGCCCGAGGCGCTCCACGAGCGCAGGACGCGCACGCCGTCCGGCTGGTCCTTGATGTCTTCATTGTTGAGCAGGCCGTTGACAGCGTCGTTGGAGAGCTGAACGACGTCGAAGGCCGACTGGTTACGCTCGCGCGTTGTGAGCTTCGCCGGATCGCCCTTGCCGCCGCTCCACGGCTCCCAGCCTTCGCGGCCACGGCCGATCATGACCCAGCCGCCGCCATCTGTGGTCTGATCACAGAAGAACTGGGCGGGGGCGTCCATCGCGGGGGTCTGGAGCCAGTAGGTGCCGTCCTGAGAGTTGGGATCGCGCTGCTTGATGTCCCAGCACGAGGCCGCTGCGGTGGCGGCGCTCAAACCGTCGTGAAGGACGGTTTGACCGGGGGAAACGGGAGGTGGATTGCCATCATCTGCGTGCGCCATCGGGGCGAACGCAAGCGATGCACACGCGATAATCGGCGCAGATGCAAGGGTTACAAGGCGCGAAAGTGCGGAAGCCATGACACGGCCTTTCAGCGGGACAATAATCTTGTTGCACTAAGGATTACACAACAAGGGAAAGTCCATCAACCGGCCGGTCAAGTCAAACCTTCACAGGTACCTCATACACCCCTCCCTTACCCCCGCTTTTTCTTCGCTAAGGACCCAAGTCCCGAGAGATGGAGCCGATCCCGAAAAGCCCAACAAACACAAGCGAAAACGAGGACCGAGAGGGCCGACCCAGCGACCATCCCGACGAAAGAATCGCATCCGCACAACCATGCTATACAACCACCAGGAATTGCGGCAGATGCGCCCACAACAAGGATTGGCTTGACCACTTCAGAGATTTTCGGTGTCACACCGATGAAGCGCGACACCTGAACGGTCGCCATCGCAGCGTCAAGTACCATACATACCGCCCAAACCGTCGCAGCTGCGACCATACCTCCACGAGGAATGAAAATGACGTTGCCCACAACGTTCAGCGTCAGCACCACAACCTTGTTCACGGCCGCCCACCCCGAGCGCCCACTCATGATGAGCAGCGAGTGAATGTTGCCCGCCATGAAGGTCACGATAGAGCCGATGCACAGGACAACGAGCACGTTCGCGCCCGGCGCGAAACCATCACCGAGGATCCTCATGAGAGCCGGAGCGTAGATCGCCATGAGCGCGTAGATCGGCGCGGCGAAAAGCACCAGCCAGATGGAGGCCGTGCCGTAGAGGTCGCGCAGCTCCTTGATGCGCTCCTGGTGCAGGAGCTTGGAGAACTGCGGAGAGACGACGACGCGCAGGGCCGTATCGACGACCATGCCCGCCTGAATGAAACGGATCGCACCGCCGTAGATACCCGAGGCAGCATCGCCCGCGAGCAGGCCGACCAGCAGGACGTCCAGCCACTGCAGGGCCTGCTCGAGACCGGCAGTCAGGGTGCGAGGCAGGGCGAAGGAGACGACCTGGCGACGACGCTGCGCACTCGGCCAGCGCCCCTCAGAGTCCGCCACCGACGGCATGTGCCGCAGCAGCAGCCACCAAGACGCCACCAGCACCACGACGAAGGGCAGTGCCCACGCGACTGAGACGAGCGCCAGAGAACCCGTCAGCGCGGCCGCCAGGGCCACCAGAAGGGGACGCAGGCCCGGCAGCAGCAGGTTCTGGACGAGCACGTACTCACGCATGTTACCCAGCGCCCGCAGCGCGGCGGACGCCACGAGCGTGAGTGCACCGATCGGGACGAACCAGAGAACAGCACGGGTCGCACCCGACACCTCGGCATTCCAGATCAACGGGGCCACGGCCTCGAGAATGAGGACGCACACGGTGGACACACCCACCGTCATCGTCGCCATAAACGACAGGGTTGCGCGGATCTCCTGGGGCGCATCCAGGGAGAGGCGAGGCATCAGGTAGATGGCCGTGGAGTCCAGGCCAACCTTCGCCAAAGCCATGACGATGGCGAACACGCCTGTCGCCTGTGTGACGACGCCCGCGCCGGTCGCGCCCAACATGCGCGAGAGAATGATCGTGAAAGCGAAACCCAGGATGGCCGAGGCCATGGCTCCGACGAACCCGACGATGCCCCCGCGAGCGAGGGACCGCCTGGCTTGATTTGTCTCACTCATGAGTAACCTTCCCGCTACCACGTACCACGCGGTAGCCTTTCCCTATAATCGATCGATGGGAAACACATGAACTTCATCAACTCTCTCTCCCCCACCCGCAAGAAGGGCCTCGTCGCAGCAGCGATCCTCCTGGTCATCGCGCTCGTCATCGTCGTGGTACTGCGCCTGACGGGCTCTTCCGACACTGAGACCACTGCAGCCTCCGGCGTGCAGAGCGTGGGTCCCGGCCAATCCGACGCCCCGCAATCCATCGCCAAGACCATCACGCCGCAGTCGGCGGGTCCCGCCAACGCAACCGGCGCGATGGACACGGCCACCGAAGCTGGCGGCCAGGCCTCGTACATCCTGACAACCCTGTACGACGCGTACACCGATCCCGAGCAGGCCCAGGCAACCGACCTGTCTTCCGTGCTCACCGAGTCCGCGCTCGAAGAATTCGATGCGCAGGCTGTCGAATGGGCGAAGGAAGGCCTGCACTCCGAGGGCACGCCAACTGTCGAAAACCCGCAGGTCATCGCCGATGACGGTGCCGGAAACCTCACCGTGTCGGCCTGTGTGGACTCTTCCTCCGTGCGCGTCCTCAACGACGCGGGGACGTCTTTCACGGACGACACGACCATGACCCGCGCCCTCACATACTTTCAGTTTGTGAAGGATGGTCAGAACTGGAAGCTCTCCGGTGTCTCCTTCCCCGACGACCCGACCTGTTGAGTCGCTCGAGCATCCGAGTGGAGAAAGCCCCGTCGTTCGCGGCGGGGCTTCCCCATTCGCCCAGACGCACGGGGGCCGCGACGCGGACCGTACCGGCGACGGAACCGGGCGTAGGTGTACCGGCTTGGGCGGCGGCCAGGCGCAGCGGGTGGTTCTCTTCTTCCAGGTGACGCGACAGCAGAGCGGCGGCGACGACCGAGAGCATCAGGCCCGTGTTCATGCCGTAGTAGAACTGCTCGACCAGGGTGGCCAGCATGATGCCGCCCAGGATCGAACCGTAGACGTCCTTGGCCCGCCAGATGCGCGGGAACATGCGCAGGAAGAACAGGATGAACAGGAAAATGCCGACGAGGCCGTAGGAGAAGAGGACGGTCCAGAACTGGCCCTGGGTACCCAAAGCCGGCAGCCAGGACGACGCCGAGGGGCGAGGAGCACCAAATCCCAGGAACGGCGATTCGGCAAGCTCGTTGAGAGTTTCCAGGTAGTTCGACGCACGGTCTGCGGTTGAGGAGGATTCCTGGAGACGGTCGAACAGGGACTTCGAGGCGGGTGTGGACAGCCAGGCCACCACACTGACGATGAGGGCAGCGATGATGCCCAGAACGGTGCGCCACGCCCCGGCGCGCAGGCGCTGGAAACCGACCCACGTCACGATGACGATGAGGCCGATATACATGCCACGGTTGAGCGTTGCCGCCGCCGGAATGATCGACAGCGCGCACACGCCGACAACGATGAAACGATATGTCGAGCGCTCACGCCACAGCACGTACGCAAAAATCAGCGCGAGCGGGAAGATCATCGAGTACACGTTGCCATACGTGTTCGAGTAGATGAACGGCGCGGAGGGACGCGGGTCGGACAAAATCCACGACGACGGGTTCCACTGGGTGGTGGCGCGCTTCGTGAAGTCCTTGACGAAGTCGTTGGCGTGCAGCGGCTTCGGCACCAGGTAGTACATGAGCGTCTTGAAGCGCAGCTCGGGCCACGCCATGGCGATGAAGCCACCAATCGTGGTCGACAGGAGAAAACCCCACATCGTGCCCACGATGACGCGCACGCTCAGCGTTTTACGCGCGTTGTACGCGTAGACCGCGAAGATACCGGGAGCGAGCTGGAGCAGGAAGCGGTAGAACGCGCCAATGACGCGCCCGCCCGAGTCGAGCATCGACATAGACGCCAACACCCACGCCAGGAAAAACATCCAGATGATCGTTCCGGGCGGGAAACGCAGACCGCTTCGGCCAAGCATCAGCACGAGCATGATGATTCCGAAGAACGGCCACATCAGGTCGCCGGAGCCCATGACCCACCAGAGCAGGTACATCGAGTAGGCCGCGACGAAGGGCCACGCCGGCAGGTCCTGCGCGTCCTCCCGCAGCGGCCCGATGCGCGCCGGTGGCGGCTTCCTCCAGATTCCGCGGCCCCAGCTCACGCGCTCGTGTTCCCTTCAGGAGTGCCACGTTCCTCGGACGAGGCCGGGGCTGCGTCAGCGCTGTTCTGCGCGGTCGCGTCGGCCTCTGGTTCGTCAGCCGGGTGGAGCGGGGCGAGCCTGTTGCTCCTGCGCGAAGACAGGTAGAGGAAGGGCCCCTCCAGGAAGCCCTTGATTTCGGACCTGGTGAGCGAGCCGGGCGTATCGTCATCACGGCCGGCCACGCGGGCACCGCCGGGCTTGATGCGCTTGAGGATTCCGGGGATGCGTCCCACGAGGGTGCACAGGACCGAGGGCTTCTCGATGATGGCCTTCGTCAGCAGAGCGGCCATGCCGGAGCCGTTGCCGCGGATCTGCTTATCCAGGCCGGCCTCGTCGACGCGGTGACGATGGTGCACGAGGGCGTCAGGCGTGTGGATGATGACGTCTCGTGTGGCCAGGATGCGCGCGAACATGTCGAGGTCCTCGCCGCCTCGCGTCGAGGTGCCAGCGCCGAGCGCGGGGTCGAAGGGGCCGACCTCCATGAGGACGTCGCGACGCATGGCCATGCAGACGCCGGCCCCCACGCGAGCCGTCGTGATCGGGAAGAGCGGGCCGCCTTCGCCTTTCTCGCCCAGGGCCTCCAGGCCCTCGGGCATGTCGCCCGCGCACCACACGCGGGGCTTCATGTCCTTGGGGAAGCCACCGCGTGATTCGAACCAACGCTGAGGCTTGTAGCGTTCCTCCAGCGGCAAGGCGATGCCGGTGGTGGCAGCTACGTACGGCGAAGCCGTGAAGGGGTCGATCATCGCGGTCAGCCAGTTCGGGTCGACGATCGCGTCGTCGTCGGTGAAGACGATAACCTCGCCACGGGCGGCCAGCACGCCGCGGTTGCGGGCGCGCGACAGGCCGGGACGCGAGGCAGACACGATGGTCATGCGCGTGTCGTCGATACTCGCGAGCTTCTCGCGTGTCTGGCCGGTCTCGGGGGCGTTATCCACGACGACCAGCGTGAAGCGATGATGCTTTTGGGCCAGAATCGCGCGCACCGCAGCCTCGAGCATGTCGCAGGAGCCGACCGTGCACATGATGACCGTGGCGTCGACCTTCGCGCCGGCCCCTTCTTCCCATCCGCGCGGGGACGCAGCTTCGACTGCGGCGACGCGCGCCGAGTACTCGGGGTGAGTCGTCCCCTCGATCTCGACGAAATCCGAATTGCGCCCATTGTCGCGCACGAGAACGAGCGCGCGGGGGTCCTTCGGGTCACCCGAAATCAGCTGGGTGACGCGGGCGGTGCGGTCAACGTGCCAGATGGACGCTGCCTGATCGTCGACCACCAGGGTCTCCTCGGCACTCATTTCTTATCCTTCGAATCGGTGGAGTCGTTCTTCTGGGACGCCTTGTTGTCCGACGTCTTCTTGGGGGTCGGCTCGGAGCTGACTTCTACCTTGGGCAGGATAGTCGTCTCGTCCGGGGACGGGCCCGCCACGACCTCGTCCCCGGGTTCGATCACCTGAGCGACGGGCGCAGGCTCAGCCAGGTCCTCGGCCCCGGCCGTCACCGTGCCATCCAGGTAGAGCATGCCGTTCACCTCGCGGTTGATGATGGCCAGCTCGTTGAGGAGAGCGTGCAGCTCCTTGAGGTCGTGGCCCTTACGCACGGCGATGAGCACATGGCGGGAAGGACGAACCTCGTCAAGCAAGGAGGCCAGGGGCTGATAGATATCGATCAGGCGAGGCGTCGGCACACGAGTCTCGGCGAGCGACCGTGACAGAACGCGGTGCAGCTGACGGGACTCCGCGTCGGAGGCGTCAGTAATAAGGTCAACCCAGTGGTCGCGATCAATTGCCATCGCGAGCATACGGGTGGGAGCGAGCCACGGTTCGGGCGCGCCTTCCTCGGCGCTCCACACGGGCAGAGCCGTCAAGTCAGCCAGCTGCGTGGGCGAATCGAGGGTACGAGCGCGCGTCTCGCGCAGAAGCATCAACACCAGGCCAGCGAACAGACCGACGACCGTGAAAATGAGGATCAGGCGGGACTTCGCGGGCTCAACCGTGTCAATCGAAGCATCGCCACTCGTGATGACGAGGCCGGCGGTGGCGTGGTAGGGCTCCAGCGTCGCGGCCTGCTCCTTCAGCTTGTTGATGTCTTCGGTCAGCTCCTTGGCGCGCGGGTTAGTGCTCACGACGTCGCCGTCCTCATCCACGACGGGGTTCAGGCTTTTGAGTTCGGCCTCCAGGGTGGCAATCTGCTCGTTCACGGCGGAGGCCATCTCGTTCGCGCGCTGCTCGACGAGGGCAGTACGTTCCTTGAGGTAGGCGTCCGAGATCGCGTCAGCGGCCTTGACGGCATCGGCGCGGGTAGGCGCGGAGTACTCGATCTTGACGATCGTGCCATTCGTGTCGCCCGACACCTCCATGTTCTCGCGCAGCTCGGCAGCGGTCGCCCCGCCGCCGATGGTCGCGGCCGCAGCGTCCAGGACGGCGGCGGACTTCGCGATTCCCTGCTCAGTCACCATGTCCGTCGTGTTCGACAGCGACGCACGAATCGCGGGCGCAGGCGTGAGCGTCGGCGACGTCACAGTCATCGATACCGTCGCGGAATGTGTGACGGGTATCACGAAGGCAGTGCCAACACCAAGAAGCATGCCAACCACAGTCCCCGCAGCGATCGTCCTCCAGCGACGCCCCAGGGCGTGACGCAGGATCTGCTGGCCGCCAGTCGGCGGAGGGGTGAGGATCATGAGTGTTCTCCTTGAAGGTTCGAGCGCACCCACGCGGCGCGCGCATTCAGCCGACGTTCGAGGACGCGGCGGGACGTTGCGGGTCGAGATGCAACCCCCTGAGTGTAGACCTGCACGAAGCGCTCAAGCTCACGCTCGGCCTTGTCACGAGGAAGAGAAACGAGGGAGACGAGGCGTGGCAGCTCCTGGCCCGTCAGATGCGCCGACAGCTCGGCGAAAGCCTGGGCCTGATCCGGATTCTTCCACGAGTCCGAGCGCCACGCCTTATTTCCCGTCACCTGCCCCGGATGGATCCGGTACAGCAAGCCCCAGGCGGCCAGGCGACGAATACGACCACCCGCGGACGCAACGCGCATCCACAGGTCATAGTCTTCAGCGGGAACAGCGCGGTAACCACCGACACGATCAATGATCTCGCGCGTCGCCAGCATCGTCGGGTGGCACACAGGGTTCGTGAGCAGCAGATGCCAGCCCATGTCCTCGGGCGTGATCTCGTAGGGCATGCGCGGCACCGGACGAGAACCACGCAATTCGATCATCTGCGTGAAGACCATGTCGTCGCCACGTTCAATGGCGCGCATCGTGCGCTTGAAGCGCCCCTTCAGGGAGACATCATCGGCGTCCATGCGGCCAACCAGGCGCGAATCGGTGCGATCCATCAGCTGAGTGAGGACGCGCGAGACGCCGCCCTCACCCGGGGTAATGTCTTCGACACGCAGGCGAGTATCGACCACTCCCCCGCGCGACGCGCCGCGGATGGCCTCGCCGACCGTCGAATCCGATGACGAATCATTGCCGACGACCAACTCCGAGTCCGCCGGCATGGCCGCCAGGGTCGAAGCCACGGCACGCGCAATCGTGCCCGCAGCGTTACGCGCGGGCAGGATGACGGAGAGCTCAGGCACGACCGTCCCCCTGCTTCGCCGCGGCATCCAGGGCGCGCAGGTCGCGGTAACGGCGACGCAGCGACATTGACGAGTGCGCGACGGCGACCACAGCCAGGAAGGTGTAGAGCACCATGAAAGGCGCGCCGAGGCCCCACAGCGCGAACGTCCAGCACACGACGCCCGGGTCGGTGGGCAGCAGGATGAACGAACGCAGGTTGCCACCACGGGTCTGCTTGCGCCCGGCGGCGCGCACGAACTGCTCGGCGAGGATCTGGCTCATGAACTGCCCCGACGTCACCCACCCGTAAACGAGGGCGACAATAGCGAGCCACCAGGACTCGGGGCGGTACACCATAACGGCAGCCGCCGTGCAAAAGTGAATCGCCGGGGAACGGAACGCATCCGCCACGTGGTCCACCCACTCCCCCGTCTTCGACGACGCACCGGTCACGCGCGACACCTGGCCGTCCGCCGAGTCAAACATGAAACCGACCGCCAGGGACGTGCCCACGATCAGACCCGTCCACCACGCAGGTTCGAGCGCGACAAGGACGATGAGACCGAGCGTCGAGAAGCACACGGAGATGAAACTGACGAAATTCGGAGTCCAGCCGAAAGCCGCGCACGCTGCAGCGGCCACGCGCGCAGCCCCACGGTTCACCCAACGCATGTACGCGGGAACACCCGCGCCTGGCTTCTGCGCAGCGGCCAAGGCCGCACGATACGTCGTGAAGCGAGTACCCCACGAAGCACCCGGTTCAAGCACCACGGGGAGGCTCACTGCTGCTCCCCTTTCGTCGCCTTGTCGGACTTGTCAGCCGAGGCCTCGTCACTAAAGTCCTCAGGCGCGATAAAGCGGCGCAGCTTCGTCGACGACGTCGACGGCGTGTACGGCAGATAAACGACGCGCGCGCCGACCTCCGCCATCTCCGCCTCAAGCTGAGCACCCTTGGGAGTGTCCTTCCAATCATCGCCCTTGAAGAGCACATCGAAAGGCTGGAGTCGCCACGCCAGGCGCTTATCCTGATCCAGGTCCACGACCACCGCGTCCACGAAACGCAGCGACGACACGAGGTCACAGCGCTCCTTCAGCGGGATAACGGGTGCACGGCCCTTCATGCGGATCAGCGCCTCGTCAGAGGTCACGCCGACGACCAGACGATCGCAGCGCTCGCGGGCGGCGCGCAGGATGTTGAGGTGTCCCTGATGGAACATGTCAAAACCACCGGGAACGTAGCCGGTGACAGGAGCGTGTTGCTGAGTCGTTTCGTCCACGTAACAAGTGTGCCATTTATCAGACGGTCAACGCGACGCTTACCCGCTAAATGACCGAAAGATCACGTCTCAGCGTTGCAGGCAAAGTGACAAACACATTCGCGGAAGCGCATGATCATGGGCAAATATGACCGCCTGGCCGCAGATTTTCTTGTTACAGGACGCGACACGCCGGGAGGCCCTCACACGACACTTTCACGGCGCTGCGACTGACATTCGCGCAGATAGAGCAGATAGAGGGGCGCCCACCGCGAGAGCCAGCCACGGCCTCGTCGGTGGACACAGCACCTCAGCAGAGCGCCGGGCCAGTGTTTGACACCCCGCGCACCCGACGTCAGCGAGAGAAGACGACCGTGCGGTTGCCGTTCATGAGGACGCGCCGCTCCGCGTGGAAGCGGACGGCCTGGGCAAGGACGCGGCGCTCCACGTCCTGGCCGAGCGCCACCATGTCGGGCGTGGAGTCGGCGTGAGAGACGCGAGTGACGTCCTGCTCGATGATCGGCCCCTCGTCCAGGTCAGCGGTCACGTAGTGGGCGGTTGCGCCGATCAGCTTGACGCCGCGATCGTGGGCCTGCGCGTAGGGGCGCGCCCCCTTGAAGGACGGCAGGAAGGAGTGGTGGATGTTGATGACGCGGCCCTGCATGGCGCGGCAGACCTGGTCGGAGAGGATCTGCATGTAGCGGGCCAGGACGACGAGTTCCACCTTTTCGGAGGCGATCAGGTCGAGGAGCTGGCGCTCCGCCTGGGCCTTCGTGTCCTTCGTGACGGGGATGTTCAGGAAGGGGACGCCGTAGAACTGGGCGACGGGCGCCAGGTCCGGATGATTGCCGACGACCGCGATCACGTCGATGGGCAGGCCCTGCGTCTGCTGGCGGTACAGGAGGTCAGTCAAGCAGTGGCCTTCGCGCGCCACCATGATGATGGTGCGCAGCTTGCGGCCCAGGTCGTCGACGCGGTAGGTGGCATTGAATTCTTTGGCGACGTGGGCCAGGCCCTCGTCGATGGGCGCGCGGCCCTTCGGAGAGTCCACCTCGACGCGCATAAAGAACGTGCCCGTGTCGGGGTCACCGAACTGCTGGGACTGGATGACGTTGCCGCCGGACTCGCCGATCACGCCGGTCACGGCGTGCACGATGCCGGGGCGGTCCGGGCAGGACAGGGTCACAACAAGCTGCGCGTTTTCAGTCATGGGAGCCAGTCTAGTCAGGTTCATACCCTGCAACGAGGCCGGGGCGCGCTTTGCGGGAGATGCCACGGGGTTGCGGGGTGGGGTTATTGCTGGGCAGGGTTGCGTTTTTGCGTTGTTGCTGCTTGGACGGTCGCCGCCACGGTTTCACGAGCGTTTCACGCTCGCAATCCGCGCACATCGACCCGGTCAGAACGCCTCGGCCCGGTGGGTGGCGGCGTTAACCCCATAATGCGCACGTTAACCCCATAGGTGGCAGCTTGGGCGCGCCGCCAGCACTGCCACCAAGCGGGTTGACACTCCAGTTAACGGGCCCACAGTACCACTTATCGGGCCCAGCTGTCACACTCCACGCCATTGAATTGCGACGCCGGGAACCCGCCTGAACATTCGCTTGACACACAAGTTGCCTAAGCGCTCATTACAGGATCGATTCCCTGGACAGGCTGCTACGATGCGAAGCAGTGAACCCAGAGCAAAGGAGCCAGCATGGTCCCCGCCGACGATGAGCACACGGATGCGAACAAGGCCAACGAGAGCACCTCGGGGCAAAAGACATTGCTAGATAGATTGAAGTTCTGGAAGCGCGACAAACAGGAAGCCAAAGAACCTGCACGTCTAACCCACATGCCAGCCTGCCTGATGCACTGGTGGACTCCACTGCTCGTAGCAGCCATCTTTTTTGGCCCGAGTCTCATCTTCGCGATCATCTGGGGAGGCCAACCTCATTGGCCATCATCCAAAGCGATGCAACTCTGCATGACGATCACCGGCGCAGGCCTCGCATTCTCCGCCTGGCAACAGAGGAGCAGCGACAATGCGACTCGCGAACTAGAAAGAGCTACTGAGACTCTCTGGCACATGCGCAATACCGCGCACAAACTCCTCTCCGCAAATTCATATTATGATCAATACGAAGGAATCTGCAGATACTTCGAACTCGCAGACCAGCTTAATAGAAGTAAGCAAAAAGAATCGAACACGACACGAATCTTAAACAGCGCCATCCTCAGGGCACTTTGCGCACACATAAGATACTTAGGAGACCCCCTTCCCAACAATTTTGAAAATGAAAACGAGAGGGGAGAATTGCAGAACCTAATACTGAACAACATCCTTGAACGAATCAACACCAACCTCGAAGGCTACTGGGACGGAACGTCAATCAACTTAACAGACATCACATTCCTCACCTCCATTTCAATCACCAACTTTACAAGTAGTTCAGTGATTCACTTCAATCATTCAACTTTCAATCATAAGGTGAATTTGGAGATTTTTCAAAAGGCGACATTGCTATGGAAATATGCCACCTTCCATTCCCAGCTCGCAATAACAGGGCAACCGAAGGGCACTAATAACGAGAAACCAGTACTACACCAAGACAACTTCCCCACAAAACTTGCTTCTTCACAATTTGAAAATATTTCAATCTGCATTTTCGGGGACGTGACACATCAGATCACTCCAAAAGGAACTTCCACAAACGCCTCCAACCTTTACTTCAAAGCCTGCAACTTCCTAAGAGGAAAAAGTACACAGCATCAATCAGAGGAGGCTACCAAGGACGCCGACACTACTTTTTTTGACGAAGGAAAAATATCCGAGCCCCCAGCCAACTACACCTGGGCAACAATTTCATTCAACTTCAATTCATTCCACCAGGAACACACAACCAAGCTTTACTTCACAAACTGCATTTTTGGAAGAATCGGCCGCATCACGGGGCAGACAATTCCGAGCATGAATTTTACCAGATGTGAAATTACCCAAGCCGATGAGACGGAGTGCACCAAAGACGCTCCATGGAACTTTGAATTCTTCGATTGCGCATACGCCCCCTCGCCCGAAGCTCAAACACTACACGACAGGCAGGAAGAGAACTGGTAATTCACCATTATATACAACATCAGGTCCACTCATGAATTAAGGCAACTTATCATATGTCCGCATGCAACCAACACTATGTTGCATATTCAGAACCAGTTAATCATCATCCCGCAGATTAGGCGAGCTTCGGATAATAAGCTCTACTTAATCACGGGCGCGTATGACCGTGCCCGGGCGTTCATGCAGGCGCATGGGAATGCGACGCAGTGGCCCGACGGGTACCCGGGCCGGATTGATGCTGAGGAAGACATCGCGCACGGGCACTGTTTCCTCGTGGCGGATGAGGCTGGTCCGCTCGCCGTTTTTTCTTTCGTTCCCGGACCAGACGAGACGTATGCCAAGATTGACGGCGCGTGGCATTCCGATGCCGATTACCACGTGATTCACCGCGTGGCAGCAGTGCGCGGGCATGGGGTCGCGCGGGCGATTTTCAGGTTCGCGACTGAGCACGCGGACTACCTGCGCTGCGACACCCACGAGGACAACGCTCCGATGCGGCGCGCGCGCTTGAGTCTTTCGGGTTCCGCGAATGTGGAACGATCACGGTAGCCAACGGCACGCAGCGCATCGCTTACGACTGGACCAAAGAGACACTCCACGGCGGCACCACGGCTAGCCCCCACAACACGCTAGGCTCTCACCCTTAAACACTTACCCAACACTCTTGCATGCAATTCCCCGCCGACACAGATTGACGACACCTCAGAAACCGCATGATTCCAACGGTTCAGTTTCAAATTCTGAAATGCTGTCGTGGGAACTGCATGCGACTTTGTCGGGGCTGCACCCAATCGGGAGCATTGCACCCGTTAAGGAACATTGCATCCGATCAGAGCGGGTGCACGCCCTCATCGGCAACAAGCTCTTTCGAGGACGCGTACCTCTTGCAGTTCGAATACCTTGACTAGGCCCTGGGCCGCTCACCAAAGCGCGGTGGGCATCAGACCACAATCGCTCATACAACCCCGCCATCACAACGCACCCCGCACACATGCGGGCGCGCGCCCGGCCAATCAGCCGGGCGCGCGCCCTTTCCCACCAACCGCCACGAGGGCGGTAGCCTCACTTGATGAAGCCGAGCGCCTTGACGGCGTCGTACTCTTCCTGGAGGGCCTTGATGTTGTGGTCGATTCCGGCGCGGGTCGCGTCGGAGATCTCGAGGCCGTCGACGACCTGCCACTCGCCACCATCGGAGGTGACGGGGAAACCGAAGTTCAGGCCGGCGGGGACGCCGTAGTGCGTGCCGTCGGACATGACACCGGCGGTGACCCACTCGCCCTCGGGGGTGCCGTGGATCCAGGAGTACATGTGGTCGATCGCAGCGTTCGCAGCGGAGGCGGCCGAAGAGGCACCACGCGCCTCGATGATGGCGGCGCCACGCTTGGCGACGGTGGGACGGTAGTAGCTGGACAGCCACTCTTCGTCCACCAGCTCGGTCGCGGGCTTGCCGGCAACCTTCGCGAAGGAGACGTCCGGGTACTGGTCGGCCGAGTGGTTACCCCACACGACGACGTCCTTGATGTCGGCGTTCGCGGCACCGGTCTTGTGGGCGAGCTGCGCGATCGCACGGTTGTGGTCGAGGCGCATCATCGCGGTGAAGCGCGAGGCCGGGACGTCCGGCGCAGCGTTCTGGGCGATGGTGGCGTTGGTGTTCGCGGGGTTACCCACGACGAGGACACGCACGTCATCGGCAGCGCCATCGTTGATGGCCTTGCCCTGGGGGCCGAAGATGCCCGCGTTAGCCTCGAGCAGGTCGGCGCGCTCCATGCCCTTGCGGCGCGGCATGGCACCCACCAGGTACGCGACGTTGGTGCCCTGGAATGCACGGTTGACGTCGTCGAAGATCTCAACGCCGGCCAGGGTCGGGAACGCGCAGTCGTCGAGCTCCATCGCGGTGCCCTCGGCGGCCTTGACAGCCTGGGGGATCTCGAGCAGGTTCAGCTTGACGGGCACGTCCGGGCCGAACAGCTGGCCGGAAGCAATGCGGAACAGGAGGGCGTAGCCGATGTTGCCGGCTGCGCCAGTGACGGTGACGATACGAGGTTCTGCCATGAGTGGCGCTCCTTTACAGTCCTGTGGGCTTGTGCCCTTGCAGTCGCGGGGTTCCCCGCGCTCTGCCTTCTAGGATACGTTGTCCGTCACAGTGTGACCCGGGCACCCAGTCCCAACAGAGCACCCCACCCGCGTGATCTACAGCATATGAACTGCGTCCCGAAACTTGGACGCGTTTAATGGTAGTCGTTATGCGGCTTGCTGTAGGGCCTGATCCCGGTATTCTGCTGGGGTCAGGCCCTTGAGCTTTACTTGGCGTCTTGTTGTGTTCCAGTAGGTGATGTAGGCGTTGA